>NZ_CAMHZX010000004.1:0-150868 GCF_946190285.1 Streptococcus mitis
TACCATAGTCCGTACGGGATTCGAACCCGTGTTACCGCCGTGAAAAGGCGGTGTCTTAACCCCTTGACCAACGGACCAGAGCTGTTATTTTCAACTCTTACTATTATACCGACTTTTCTAACTTTGTCAACTACTTTTTTTATATTTTTTAATTAATTTTACAACAGCCTCAGTTCGAGCGGTATGGGGGAACATATCGACCGACTGGATATAATGAAGATCATAAACTTCTACTAAGCGCACTAAATCACGAGCCAAGGTGGAAACATTACAAGAAATATAAACCATTTTTTCTGGTACATAAGTAAGAATAGTATCTAATAACTTATCATCCAGACCTGTACGTGGTGGGTCAACAATTAAAGCATCTGCTCGGTAGCCTTCCTTGTACCAACGAGGAATAACCTCTTCTGCTGTTCCAGCTTCGTAATGTGTGTTGTCAAATCCCATTCTTTTAGCATTTCGCTTGGCATCTTCAATGGCCTCTGGAATAATATCCATACCTCTGAGGGTTTTAACTTTCTTTGCAAAGGCAAATCCAATCGTTCCAACTCCACAATAAGCATCTATCAAATGATCCTCTTTAGTAACATCCAGCGCTTTTACCGCTTCCCTATAGAGGACTTCTGTTTGTTCAGGATTCAGCTGATAGAAAGCTCTAGGGGATAGTGAAAATTCATAATCAAGAACACCTTCTTGAATACTCTCTTCTCCCCAGATAATCTCTGTCTTTTCACCATAAATCTCACTGGTTTTAGCTGTATTTGTATTCACAGCTATTGTCACAACTTCTGGAAAATCTTTAACTAAGTCTTTTACTAGTTGGGTTAAATTAAGCTGACGATTTGTAACAATAATAATCTGAACCTGTCCAGTCTTTCTTGCTCGTCGAACCATTATAGTTCTAACACCTAGAATTTTTCTCTCATCCGTGATTGGAATTTGGTGAAAAGTAAGTAATTCTGCTAGACGATTAGCAATCACTTGGGTTCCCTTGTCTTGTACCAGGCAGTCTTTCAACTCTACCAAATAATGAGAGTTTTGTGCATACAGACCTGCCTTGACCTGATTTTTAAATTTTCGAGTCTGAAATTGTAACTTAGCACGATAGTACTTGGGTTCCTGCATTCCAATAGTTGGACGAATTTCATAGTTTTCATATCCTGCAGGGGCGAATTTTTTCAGCGCTTGGTGAAGTAGGTCCGTCTTGAACTCCAGCTGCTTATCATAATGCAGGTGCATGATTTGGCATCCTCCGCATTCATTATAAATAGTACAAGCTGGCACAACTCGAAATTTAGACTTCTTGTTGACCTTCAGTAATTTTGCCTCAACAAAGTTACGTTTAATAGAAGTAATCTGACAATAGATATCTTCTCCTTTTAGGGCTCCAGGTACAAAGACTAATGTTTTTTGGTAAAAGCCGATTCCCTCACCATTAATTCCCATGCGCTTGATTTTTAATGGTATTTTTTGTTTCACTTTCAGATTCATACCCCTATCTTATCACATTTTGAGTTATAATAGAACTATGAAAATCACAAAACTTGAAAAGAAAAAAAGACTCTATCTGATGGAGCTTGATAATGGTGACAAATGCTACATTACTGAAGATACTATTGTTCGTTTTATGTTATCGAGAGATAAGGTGATAAGCGAAGAGGAATTGAAGGAGATTCAGGACTTTGCCCAATTTTCTTATGGTAAGAATCTAGCCCTCTACCACTTATCCTTTAAAGCACGCACTGAAAAAGAGGTTAGAGAATATCTGAAAAAATACGATATTGATGAGAACATAATTTCTCAAGTCATTGCTAATCTTAAAGAAGATAAGTGGATTAATGATAGCCAGTTCACTTATGCTATCATCAATGCCAATCAACTTTCAGGAGACAAGGGACCTTCTATACTGACTCAGAAATTAGCACAAAGAGGAATTTCAAAATCTACTATAGAAGAAATCTTGAATAATTTTGATTTTTCGGAAGTTGCTCAACGTGTAGCTAATAAACTCTTGAAAAAATATGAAGGAAAACTTCCAGCTCGTGCCTTGCAAGATAAGATTATCCAAAACTTGACCAACAAAGGATTCTCTTACTCTGATGCTAAAAGTGCCTTTGATGAGTTGGATAGTCAAGTTGACCAAGAAACGACTCAGGAACTCATCTTCAAGGAACTTGATAAGCAATATGCCAAGTATGCCCGAAAATATGAAGGATACGAACTTAAACAACGTTTAACTCAAGTTTTAGCACGAAAAGGCTACGATTTTTCGGATATAGCAAGCGCTCTCAGAGAATATCTTTAATATTTTCATGTAAAATTCACAGATTTTAGGTAATTTTATGGTACAATAGTAAACGATAAACTTATAAATTGTAGAAAGTTGGTTAGTTATGAAGCTTCCAAAAGAAGGCGACTTTATTACAATTCAAAGTTATAAGCATGACGGGAGTCTCCACCGAACTTGGCGGGACACCATGGTACTAAAAACAACAGAAAACGCCATTATTGGTGTCAACGATCATACACTGGTTACCGAAAGTGATGGTCGTCGTTGGGTCACTCGAGAACCGGCTATTGTTTACTTTCACAAGAAATATTGGTTTAATATCATTGCCATGATTCGTGATAATGGAATTTCCTACTATTGCAATATGGCTAGCCCCTACTATCTGGATGAAGAAGCACTGAAGTATATTGATTACGATTTGGATGTTAAAATTTTTACAGATGGGGAAAAACGTCTCTTGGACGTTGAGGAGTATGAGCGTCACAAACGCAAAATGAATTATTCTGATGACTTGGACTATATTTTAAAAGAACATGTCAAAATTCTTGTTGATTGGATTAACAATGGACGTGGTCCTTTCTCAGAAGCCTATGTAAACATTTGGTACAAGCGCTATGTAGAACTAAAGAATCGGTAAAGTTGTCAAACTAGGGTGAAATCCCTGGTTTTTTATTTTAATACTCAATGAAAATCAAAGAGCAAACTAGGAAACTAACCGCAGATTGCTCAAAACACTGTTTTGAGGTTATAGATAAGACTGACGAAGTCAGTCACATATATATACGGCAAGGCGACGTTGACGAAGTTTGAAGAGATTTTCGAAGAGTATAAAAACCCAGCTTTACAGTTGGGCTTATCCTTATATATCTAATTTAGTAACAGTAAATTTGATGTGGGAATAGTCTTTTTCAACATCCTTATCCAGTAAGAAAGCTGTGGCGTCTTTCTTGACCTGAACCAGATCAATATTCTGCGCTTGGGCTGCATAGACGCATCCACAATAACATTGACGATAGATGTCATACTCTTCACACATCTCTACTGAACGTTTGTAGCCTTGATTTTTCTTGAAATCACTTGGAAGATAGTGGGTTGTATAAATTTTTTGCACATCGATTCCGATGCTGTTGATGGTTTGAGAATTCTTATGAGGACTAATGGTTAAAGCCGAACCGAAGTAGTCAAAGCCTAAATCCATAGCCACTTGTGCTGTTTTATCCAGACGGTAGTCAAAGCAAACCTTACAACGGTCGCCACCTTCAGGCTCTTCTTCCAAACCTCGAACCAGTTTACGATATTCGTTAGGTTCATAAGGAGCTTCTAGGTATTGAACGTTATTGCCAGTTCGCTCATTGAAATCACTGACAAACTTTTTAGTCACATAGGCACGCTTATGGTATTCTGCCTTGGGATGGATATTTGAATTGGCAAAATAAATGGTCACGTCTGCATACTTAGTCAAATATTCTAGAGTATAGGTACTGCAAGGGGCACAGCAAACATGCATGAGAATAGTTGGACGTTGCTCATTTTTCTCCCATACTTGTACCATCTTCTGCATGACACGGTCATAATTAATCTTCTGATTGGGGTTCATCTTGCTCAGAATTTCTTCTACATCGATCATGTTCTTCTCCTTTTTCTAGTCTTATTTTATCATATAAGTTAGGAGAGCTCAAATCAATTTAGAAGTGAATAGCATAAAAAGGAGGAATAGCCATTCCCCCTTTTGTGTTTTTTATAAGTTGTTTTCTATAGAAAGCTTACATCATGCCGCCCATCATGCTTGGATCCATGGCTGGAGCTGGGGCCACTGGTTCTGGTTTATTGGCTACGACTGCTTCTGTTGTCAAAATCAAACTAGCTACAGATGCTGCATTTTGTAAGGCTGAACGGCTCACTTTAACTGGGTCGATGATTCCCTCTTCAATCATGTTGACCCACTCGCCAGTTGCTGCGTTGAAGCCTATACCAACTTCAGCATTTTTCAAACGATCGATAACGATAGAGCCTTCAAATCCTGCATTGTGGGCGATTTGACGAACAGGTTCTTCCAAGGCACGAAGAACAATATTGCGTCCTGTTGCTTCATCACCTGTCAATTCCAAATCAGCTACGGCTGGGATAACATTTACAAGGGCTGTTCCACCACCTGCAACGATTCCTTCTTCAACAGCTGCACGAGTAGCGTTGAGGGCATCTTCAATGCGGAGTTTCATTTCTTTCAACTCAGTTTCAGTTGCAGCTCCGACCTTGATGACTGCTACACCACCTGACAATTTCGCCAAGCGTTCTTGCAATTTTTCACGGTCAAACTCAGAAGTTGTGGTTTCGATTTGAGACTTGATAACTGAAACACGGTGAGAAATCGCTTCAGGATTTCCAGCACCTTCTACGATAACAGTGCTATCTTTGTCCACAGTTACTCTCGCTGCTTGACCAAGAGCTTCAATTGTCGCATCTTTCAACTCAAGACCAAGGTCTTCTGTGATAACTGTTCCGCCTGTTAAGATGGCAATGTCTTCAAGCATGGCTTTGCGACGGTCACCAAAACCAGGTGCCTTGACTGCTACCACGTTGAAGGTTCCACGAATCTTGTTCAAAACAAGAGTTGGAAGAGCTTCACCATCTACATCATCCGCAATAATCAAGAGGGGACGATTGCTTTGGAGAATACTTTCTAGGAGTGGCAAGATTTCTTGGATATTTGAAATCTTCTTATCAGTAATCAAAATGTATGGATTTTCAAGATCAGCTACCATTTTTTCGCTATCTGTTACCATGTACTGTGAAAGGTAACCACGGTCAAACTGCATACCTTCTACAACTTCAAGTTCTGTTTCCATACCACGTGACTCTTCGATAGTGATGACTCCGTCTTTGCCAACTTTTTCCATGGCTTCAGAAATGTATTCACCGACTTTTTCAGAACGAGAAGATACGGCAGCAACCTGAGCGATGGCTTCTTTGTTGGCAACAGGGATGGCATTATTTTTCAAGGCTTCTACTGCTGCGGCAACTGCTGTTTCAATCCCACGACGAATGCCGATTGGATTGGCACCTGCTGTGACGTTTTTGATTCCTTCGCGGACGATCGCTTGGGTCAAAACAGTTGCAGTTGTAGTCCCGTCACCTGCGATATCATTGGTTTTTGAAGCTACTTCTGATACCAATTTGGCACCCATATTTTCAAAATGGTCTTCCAACTCGATTTCTTTGGCAATGGTCACACCGTCATTGGTAATCAATGGTGAACCGAATGATTTTTCAAGAACGACATTACGACCTTTTGGTCCCAAGGTTACTTTAACAGTGTCTGCAAGGATATCGACACCACGAACCATAGCTGAACGAGCATCAGATGAAAATTTAATTTCTTTTGACATACTTACTTTCTCCTTCTATTCTTCAATGATAGCCAAGATGTTAGCTTCGCCAACGATGATGTACTTTTCATCGCCATCTTTGACATCAAGACCTGCATGGGATTCAACTAAGACACGGTCGCCAGTCTTAACGCTTGGGGCAACCAAATCACCGTTCAAGGTGCGAACCCCCTGTCCAATAGCTACAACTTGGGCTGTTTTTGTTTTTTCTTGGGCTGAACCCGCGAGGACAAAACCTCCAACAGTTTGTTCTTTTTCTTCGATTTTCAAGACCACACGGTCTCCTAATGGTTTCAACATCTGATTTCCTCCATAATGAGATAGGTATTATTAGCACTCTTTGCACACGAGTGCTAATTCATAGTTCTATTGTATCACTTGGTCAGAAATAGTCAAGAAAAAAGTCTGACTTTCTCAAGATAAAAAGCCTGAGACCAACTCAGACTTTTCAATGTTTAAAATGGCAATTCTTCCTCTTCCAAAACCAAATCCGCCAAATCTTGGCCTGCGTTATTTTCTCGCATAGCACGTTGGGCACGACTTTCCAAGAGTTGGAATCCTGTGACAAGTACTTCGGTCACGTAGTTCATCTGACCATTTTTCTCAAAGCGACGAGTACGCAATTCCCCATCAACGGAAATGAGACTACCTTTGGTTGCGTAGCTTGCCAAGGTTTCTGCTAGTCTGCCCCATAGGACCATATTGACAAAATCAGCTTCACGTTCACCGTTTTGGTCTTTGTAACGACGGTTCACAGCGATAGTTGCTCGTGCTACTGACTTGTCATTGTTGGTTTTGTGCAATTCTGGTGTAGACGTTAAACGTCCAATTAAGATAACTTTATTATACATATTTTCTTCCTCCTACTTATCTATTCGTAGGAAATCAAAAAAAGTTACAGTAATTTGTAACTTTTCGAGAAAATTTTTTATTTTTTATGAACCATAAAACCTGTCGCCTGTTGATTGGCCATAATGGTCATATCTGTAATCTGCACACGACGCGGTTGACTGGTCACATAAACCACTGTGTCTGCAATATCCTGAGCTTGCAAGGCTTCGATTCCCTGATAGACCGCCTCAGCACGCTCTTTGTCACCATGAAAACGAACTGTAGAGAAATCTGTTTCAACGATCCCCGGTTGAATGGTCGTCACCTTGATATCCGTTGCGATGGTATCAATTCGCAGACCATCTGAAAAAGTCTTGACCGCAGCCTTGGTGGCTGAGTAAACAGCTGCACCTGCATAGGCATAGATTCCTGCAGTCGATCCCATATTGATGATATTACCTTGATTTGCTTTTACCATTGCTGGCAAGAAACAGCGAGTAACCGCCATCAAACCTTTGACATTGGTATCCAACATGGTCAACATATCCAGTTCTTCATAGTCCTGATAAGGTGCTAAACCTAGAGCCAAGCCAGCATTATTGATCAAGATATCAATCCGCCCTATCGTTTCTAGAATGTCGGAGCAGACAGTCTTGACCATGGTCATATCCGTCACATCCAGTGGAAAGGTCCAAACTGTTTGATTTGGATAGGTTGCTGCAAACTCCGACTTAAGGGCTTCTAGTCTGTCTGTCCGTCGCCCGGTTAGAACGACATTCTCACCCTGCTCCAGATAAGCACGCGCAATCGCTTCACCAATTCCTGATGTCGCTCCTGTAATCACTACATTTTTTGCCATCTTATTTCCTTCTAGCTGGTCTATCAGATACTGACAACTTCTTAAACAGTCCAGTGTTTAGCTGGATCAAATGGAGTTCCAACAACTTGGTCTTCTGATAATTCAATAATACCACGTTTTTGCGGAGCATTTGGCAGATGCAATTCACGAGGGCTACACATCATGCCAAAACTCTTTTCGCCACGAAGCTCACCTGGGAAAATAAGATTGCCTTTGGGCATCATAGCTCCTGGAAGAGCTACAATGGTTTTCAACCCCACACGCGCATTGGGAGCCCCTGCTACGATTTGCACTGTCTTGTCACTTGCGACTGCAACTTGGCAGATGTTGAGGTGGTCACTATCTGGATGGGCTACCATCTCGACAATCTCACCAACAACAAACTTAGGTTCCTTGTCGTTGATAATTTCTTCTTTAAAGCCTTCCGTTTGCAACTCTTGGTTCAAACAAGCGACTTGTTCATCTGATAAAAAAACTTGACCTCGCTCTGCAATTTCAAAGAAACTTGAAACCTCGAAAATATTCCAAGCTACTGTTTCCCCATTATCTTTAAGGAAAACACGGGCTACCTTGCCTTTGCGCTCCACGTCCAACTTGGCATCTCCGCTGTTTTTCACGATGACCATAAGGACATCACCGACATGTTCTTTATTATATGTAAAAATCATTGTTTCCTTTTTCTCCTATTTCAGTCCTAATAAAAAGTCGTTAATTTGTTGCTTGCTTTTACGGTCGCGATTGACAAAACGGCCGATTTCCTTGTCCTTTTCTAGAACAACAAGGCTAGGGATTCCATATACATCCCAGAGTTTGGCCAAATCCATATACTGATCTCGGTCCACTCGAATAAAGGTGAACTCTGGATTGGTCTCCTCAATCTCTGGCAAGGCAGGATAGATATAACGACAATCGCCACACCAGTCCGCCACAAAAAGGAAAACCTTCTTGCCATCTTTTTCTACTAAAGATGCTAATTCTTCTAAACTTGCTGGTTGTATCATAAGACTTCCTCCTCATAGACTAGGTCTTCATTTTCATAGACAAAGGTATAATGACGGCCATCCTCAAAAATGACGCCACCGACCAAGCTCTCTAGACTGCTTTCATAGACTTGAACATAGAGGGTCGCAATTTCCCCCATATCTGAAAAATGGTCTCGCACAATCTCTGTCAACTCTTCCTGAGTCTTCATGAGCTTATGGTCATCTGCAACTTTTTTCGTAGCAAGGGCAAGGCTCCCAATACCAAGCAGAGCCAGACCTGCCATCCACATTTTTTTAGCTTTCATACCATTCATTTTAACACAAAAAAGGCTTTAGGACAAATGAGGAAGCAGCAGAAAAGCAAGTAAAAAGCCTCTTCCTTTCAGGAAAAGGACTTCTTATTCTTATTTCCAAGCACCACTAGCATCTACATAGTAACCATCTGGTGTGTAGGTATTGCGAAGCATCTTACCTGACGAAGCTAGATAATACCACTTACCATTGTCTTTGACCCAATCATTCGCAATCATGGCACCAGAAGAACTTACATAATACCATTCTCCCTTGTCATAAACCCAAGCGTTTGCTTTCATGGCTCCTGAAGTTGATAAATAGTACCACTTGCCTTGGTCGTAAAGCCAATCACTAGCAATCATAGCTCCTGATGATTTAAAGGCATACCAGTTGCTACCTTGATAGAGCCAAGTTTGATTGAACATGACTCCTTTATCATTCATAAAGTACCAAGTTCCATTGTCCTTAACCCAAGCATTTTGCACTAATTGACCTTGTTTTTGATAGTACCAGTTTTGGTTCGATTTTAGCCAGCTTTCTGCTTTGACAATCGGATAAAGTTCTTTGAAAGATTCTCCATCATATTTATGACTGATAGATTTTAGTTTTTCAAGTTTCAACTCGCCATTGTCATAGTCTGCCCAAGCAAAGACTTTTTGACCATTGAGAGTCTCTGGTAGGGTGGCAGTGTAAGTTTTGGTTTGATAATCCCATTTTGTATCAAGGTAGGTGTATTGATTATTTGATTCTTCAATACGGAAGTAACCACTCTTTCCGCCGTCATTATATACATCATCTACTACTTTAGTGGACCAGGTCTTTACTTCATTTCCGCTCTTGGCTTCTACCTTGATATCTCCTCTATAGCCATAAGGTACATAGAAATTCAGGTAACGCCCCTCTACCCCCATCATAGACTTGTCCTTTTCTTGACCTAGGAAATTGACAGTTTGATCCTGACCATTGAGACTAACCGTCCACTCGATTTTCTCGGTTTTTGGCAAATCCAATACTTTAATATCCACTTCATGGCCATTGTTAAATCGGAGAATGTTGCCATCTTGATACTGAACTCCACATTTAACAACCCATTCTTCTTTTAGCTCGAAGGCCTGACCTGAATGAGGAAAAGCCAGTAAAGCTAAACCTGCTAGAGACAAACCAAATAGTGTGATTTTTTTCATTGTAAATCCCCTTTAGTTTTTATTATGTTAATTATATCACTATGTTTTTATTTTGCAAATCTTATCCTAAATATGCAAGCAAAAAACCTCTGAGATTCTTCTCAAAGGTTCTGATTTGGCTAATTACTGTTCTCAACTGCTGCAGTGACAAAAGCAGTGTAGAGTTCTTCTGGGCGGTTTGGACGGCTGGAAAGTTCAGGGTGATACTGACACGCTACAAAGAATTTATTTTCAGGAATTTCCACAATTTCAACCAAACGATTGTCTGGAGAAACTCCTGAGAAGACAAAACCTGCTGCCTCAAACTGCTCACGGAAGGCGTTGTTAAACTCATAACGGTGACGGTGACGGCGTTGCACCACTTCTTGATTGTGATAAGCAGCTGCTGCCTTAGAACCACGTTTCAACTTAGATGGGTAAAGTCCCAAACGAAGGGTTCCCCCCATATCCTCAACATCAATCTGATCACGCATGATATCAATGATAGGGTATTTTGTTTCTGGTGCAAGTTCTGCAGAATTGGCACCTTCAAGACCCAAAACGTGACGAGCAAACTCGATGCAAGTCAACTGCATTCCCAAGCAAACACCCAACATCGGAACATCATTCTCACGCGCATAGCGGATAGCTTGGATTTTCCCTTCAGTACCACGCTGACCGAAACCACCTGGTACAATGATTCCGTCCGCATCAGACAAAAGCTCTGCCACATTCTCTGATGTCACATCATTGGCATTGATCCAATTGATTTTAACTTCTGCGTCATTGGCATAACCAGAGTGTTTCAAGGCTTCAACCACAGAAATGTAAGCATCTTGCAACTCAACATACTTACCGACAAGGGAAATTTTAACTTGTTTTTTCAGGTTCATGACCTTGTCCACCATGGCTGACCATTCAGTCATATCTGCTACTGGTGCGTCTAATTTCAAATGGTCACAGACAATTTGGTCCATACCTTGTGCTTGCAAGTTCAATGGAATTTGGTAAAGATGCTCAACGTCCAACGATTCGATAACGGCTTCTGGTGCCACATCACAGAACTGAGCTAGTTTGTTTTTAATTCCTTGACCAGCTGGTTGCTCTGTACGAATCACCAACATATTTGGCTGAATTCCCAATCCACGCAATTCTTTGACAGAGTGTTGGGTTGGTTTGGTTTTCATTTCACCGGCAGCCTTGAGGTATGGAAGCAAGGTTGTATGGATGTACATAACATTATCCGCACCAACATCTGCCTTCATCTGACGAAGAGCCTCTAAGAATGGCAAGGACTCGATATCTCCTACTGTTCCACCAACCTCTGTGATAATGACATCAGAGTCTGTCGTTACAGCAGCACGCTTGATTTTCTCTTTCAAAGCATCTGTGATATGAGGAATAACCTGAACAGTTGCCCCAAGGTATTCTCCACGACGTTCTTTACGAAGAACTTCACTGTAAATTTTACCAGTTGTCACGTTGGAATATTTGTTGAGATTGATATCGATGAAACGTTCATAGTGACCCAAGTCCAAATCTGTCTCAGCTCCATCATCTGTCACAAAGACTTCCCCGTGCTGATAAGGACTCATAGTTCCCGGATCGATATTGATATAAGGGTCAAACTTTTGAATCGTCACTTTGAGACCACGATTTTTCAAGAGACGGCCCAGACTCGCTGCCACAATCCCTTTCCCAATAGACGATACCACACCACCAGTTACAAAAATATATTTCGTAGACATAGATTCCTCTTTCTAAAATGCTCAAGGTCTTGCTAACTACGAGGGGACATAGGAAACAAGACCCTACTAATAAGAATAATCTGGGACGACTGCACCAGATTCACAACTAAAATGCAAGAAGATAACTTCTTGAAAAAACAAAAATAGCTCCCTAAGAACTAGGGAGCCCCGACCTCTAAAAGAGGTGCCCGAACAATATGATACCTAAAAATAGGATAATTGTCAATAGCTAACTTTTATTCCTCGATGTTTTCAGCATCATCATCTGAAAACTCATCGTCTTCTTCGTTGAGATCCACGTCTTCACCCAAGTCATCTGGAGCGATTTCATTGATTTCTGCATCGTAAGCTTCCACTTCATTTTTCTCATCATCTGGATTTTCGTCATCGTATGAAAGAGCTGGATCTGCTTCGTATGCATCTTCGTCTTCTGGATCATCTGCATTGTAGTCAATTGCATCTGAATCGCCATCCATGAAGGCATTGACACGTTTTTTCTTAGCTTTTGGTGCTACTTCATCGTCGTCATTTTCCTCAAGAGCAATGATTTCTTCGTCGATTTCGTCTACGCCATACCATGAACGAAGACCCCATTTGTTATCTCCAAGTGAGATGAAACTACCGTCAAAGTTCAACTCTGTGTAGAACAAAGGCAAAGCTTCGCGGATATCGCTGTTTGATGTTCCAAGGTAGTTTTGAATTTCGTTTACAAGATCGCTAAAATGCATCTCATGATCGCGACCACGAAGTTCCAAGATAGCACGCGCTACCTCAATCATAGATAGTTCACTTTTTTCTTGCCCAGCAAATACTTCTAATTCCAAAGCGTTTCTCCTCATTTATACTACTATCGCCAGAGCGAACAGACTCTGACCTCATTTTATCATTTACTCTTTATTTTACGATAATTTTGCAGAATAGTCAAAGGTTAAGGGGGAGAAAGTGACAGGACTTTTTATTTCTTTGCTACCCAGCCTATGGCATCGATTGGTGGATTTTCAGTATCAATCCAGATAAATTCAATACCGATTTCCCCATTTTTAAACTTAGTCAAGCGAATACCGTTGATCTCCAGTTCATTGAGGCGTTGGCCTGTCAAGACTTCTCGTTCTTTCAACTGGAAAACACCACGTAAAATCCAATTCCCAAGAATTTCTTGCTTATCAGTTGACTGGATTGCCTTACCAGCTTCTTGGTTGATATAGGCATTGATGACATCTCCAGAAGATAAAAAGCGTAGTTTAAAGGTTCTTTCTTCTTTTGGTAGAGCTAGTTTTTTGGTACCGGGTTCAAAGGTCCCGAAGCCTGGCCCAAAGAAATCTGGTCTTTCATCGTGAAAGTTTTTCGAATCAGGCAGAGGAATGTAAACTTCACTAACTGGCCGATAGACGAGTTGTTCAATCTCTTTGATGAGTTTTTTATTGCCAGTATTGTGGACAAAGTGAATCAAGTCCTCACGAATCGCCTTCATCTGAGCTTTTTCTTCCTTGCTGGTCCATTTCTTCAAGAGGATTTCTTCTAAAGAAAAAGTCACAAAGGCTAGTTCTTCTGGAGCCAGACTGTCTTTGAATTTTTCCTGAATCTTTAGAATCCGTGGCAGACGATCTTTCTTAGCTAGTTTTGATCCTCCGTTAAAGGCATTGAAACCAGAGTTTTCTTCCACATTTCCATGTTTGTCTGTGATAACCCAAGATACCGTTTCTAGGACATCGGATTGTTCCTTTTCAGCTGTCAGTAAATGAAGGTTTTCAAATAGCGAAAAAGGATCTTCGATGTAGTGAACGTCCCAAGTATCTACTACAATGTCTTTATTATTAAAAGTCATGTGGAGCTGGCTGTCAGCTGCTGTATACTTGTAATGATGTTGTCCATCCGTAAATCGAAAATTAGTTGGATTGTTTTTGGTGGTAGAACCTTCAATGACCAGGTTGTCAATATCAACTGGTAAATAAGTCGTCTCCCCGACAAAAATCTTAGGATTTTCTCCCTTTGGTGTCGGCATCAAAACATGATAAACAGCTTCAACATTGACCGAATCTGAGTTAAAACCCTTTATTTGTGCCTTAGAAGATTCGATTCTCTGATTTCTCAAAGTCGCAATCTTTCGGGCCAACTCTTCATAGCGTTGATAGTTTTTCTTGTCTGCTGTTTCTTTATCTGCTGAAATATCTGCATGGAATTTGATATCACCCAACAATTCCGTCCAAGATTGAGAATCTTTTTTAAACTGAGCGATTTTTTGATCTCCCGAATTAATTCCAAAAGACTTGATACCCACTAGGTATTTATGATTTTCATCCACTACGACAGAAGCATCATAGGAGGTATTGGCAATATCTTCTCCAACCGCATTAAAAGCCTTCTGGAAAACAGTTTCCTGAAATTTAGAATTAACAATTGGAGCAACATAATTCTCTGTTTGTCCCTCATCTTCAGATTCTGCCTTTTGAGAGAAGGCTTGGCTCAAGCTAGCGAAGTTGGTAATTAAGGTTTTGTATTTTTCTTTTTGTTCAGACTTTAGATGTTCCCACATAAGCATCCTCTTTTCTATTATCAGTATATCAAAAGAAGATTAGTTTTTCACTAACCCTCTTATATATTCGTTAATTAATACTGTAAAATTCGAGATTGCCTCGTTTTTTAACCAATTTTAAATAATCTTCACCAGACAGAACGGCTAAACCATCATTATAGGCATTGATTGTTTCAATAGCTTGATCATAACTATCCGCAAAGTCTTTCACATAAGACTGCCCTTCAAATTGACCATTCATCTTAGTATAGATAATGGCGAATTTTCCTGAACGGTCAAGTTGAGATTGCCCCTGACTTTCATTTAAAGCCTTGGCAACATTTTCCGCGATACGTTTAATCACGGGAACAACCACACTGTTTCCAGCCTGCTTATATAACTGTCCGTTAGAAACTCCTTCTGGGATTTTAAAGGATTTAGGATAACCTTGGACATTAAATGTTTCTTTGGGAGTCAACTTCCGAATCTCGCCACTATCTGTCAGAATCAATGGGACATTGTGTCCACCTGTTCCCATATTGGCTGTCAAGGTAGGGACGACACCGTTTTTATTTTCACGGACATATTGACGGCGCCACTGGTAAACCGTATCTTGACTAGTCACTTCAAACTTCAACTGGTCGTAGAAATTTTGCTTGCCTTCACGATAGTAGTAGACTTCATCAAGCTGGTCACCAAAGTTAATGACGTCTTGAAGAGTCGTAGTCAGTTTGATTTCCTCTGGAAATTCAAACAAGTCATAAGCTTCCTTGGTATCAAAACCAACGATGTAGATCCGCTCACGGTTTTGAGGGATATTTCCGTAGTCTTTCCCGTTGAGAACCTTCCACTTGATAAAGTAATTGTTCTCGGTCAAGGCTTCACGAATAACCTTGAAGGTATTGCCATGGTCATGACCGACCATGTTCTTGACGTTTTCGATAAAGATAGCACGAGGTTTACATCCCTCAATCATGCGAAGCAACTCAAAGAAAAGATCGCCACGATCATCATCAAATCCCTTGCGATAACCCGCAATGCTAAAGGCCTGACAAGGAAATCCTCCCATAATCACATCCACGCGCTCAGCCGGAATATCCTCTGGCTGAACATCGTGAATATCACGACCATCCAAATAGGTATCTGGATGGTTTAACTGATAAGTCTGGCGCGCATACTTATCAAATTCATTGGCATACACCACTCTGAACTCGTTGGTCTGTTCAAATCCCAACTCAATTCCCCCAACACCTGAGAAGAAAGCTGCAATGTTGTACTTCTCAGGCCGGTTCGAACTTACAGAATTTGTCATGTAGTAACCTGCTTTCTAAAATATTGGGTCTTCAAAGCGTGAAACATTAACTAATAATGCTTTCAGTAATTTTTGATAGTTTATCAAATCAAAAACTTTGAGAATTCACCAATTCACAAAAATTATTTAAACAACTATAAATATGGTCTCTATATTTTTCTATATCAGCCACTGTCAAGTCTTTGCCATTATCTTCAAAAGAAATGTTTCCATGAGCCAAACTATTTCTCATATCTTTAATAGACTTTAACGAACCACCATAATCTGAAAACTGTGATTCTTCGAAACGTACTCCATGTTTATATAAGATTTCCTTTATAGTTCGTACATCAGCATTTCCAGATAACGAAAAATCTTTCTCAAAATCTAATGAAATTAAAAACTCTTGACTAATAGAATTTTCAATCATTTCAAATACATCCGCAACAATAGTATTTTCTTTAATATCTTTGACCTTACTTGAAATCCACAATTTTCTTAACTCTAGAATCACTTCAGAGTATGAGGACATTGATGTATTGAATTTATTGTAAAAGTCACTCATAGTTTTCCTAACAGTAGCCTCTACATAATTATATAGCATGATTACGACATTTGATTTCATAGATTTAAAAACAGCTTCAGCTTCACTATTTTGAATAATCTCAACTTTAAAACTATAGCAATCATTAAAAGGAAATCCAACAAACGTTCTCTCAATACTCTTTAAAAAAACAATAAAACGATCTACCTCAATTTTTAAATTATCCATATTAATTACTCTGAGGTGAAATTTCCTGTTAATAGGAAATTTTTAACACCATAAATCCGATCTATAACTTTACTTCTGTTATTTGCTGCATCTGTTGTTGTCCATCTAACAAATTCATCGCTAGATAACATCTCTATTATTTTATCTCTGGTAACAACATTTTCTAAATCATGATTATTTCTCAAGGCAAGATTAACACCCACTGCTATAGCTTCAAATCTCACCCGAGGTGTTTGTTTTCTATCTTCTTTTTGAAATCCTCTATCAAAAAATTTCTGAACGAATTGCATTGTATTGTTAAATTCAGCTTTGAAATGTTCTTCCTTGGATTCATCCCAAGCTTCACCTTCTTTAGCAATGTAACGATCAACAAAATTTGTCACATGACCATCATATGAATTCAAATCATTGCTATATGCAAAAAAACGACTAATTAATTCAATATCCATTTTCCTATTAATTGCACTTATTGAAAGGTTAGTATTTGCTATAAATATCGGATCACTCTTAAGTTCTTTTATAAGCCTCATCAGCGGATTATCACTTTCTCTACCTGATCTAACTTCACTTGAATTTGCACGAAGAGAACTTGTGTTTAATCTATCAAATAAATCTTTACGAACTTCATTTGGAGTAGACTCTTTTAAAACAATAATTCTTAATGATTTAGCCTTTAACCTATTTTTTTCTGAATTTGGTAAATCTTCGAAAGAACAATTATTCAGTTTTGTAAGTTTTCTAAGTTGTTCCAATTCAAAATCATCATTTAAAAATTCAGTTAATGTTGAAATTCGTTGTAAACCATCAATAATTTCTAATTTACCTTCAGGAGTATCAGCTAAAAAAATTAGAGGAATAGGATAATCTAAAATCATTGACTCAATAAATCGTGATTTGTACAAAATACTCCAAAGTGATTCTTCACGTTGATAATCAGGCGTGAATATTCTTGAATCATTTTCGTATAGTGAAACAATAAATTCAACAGGATAATCTCGGGTATCATAATTCAAATCGTTTTTTAGTTCTAAAATTTGTTTTTCAATTTCTTTTTTATGTTCTTCATTAAATAAATCAAGTTGTTTTTTCATAATACACTTCCAAATGTTTCTTTATACTTGCGCCAATTACTTCACCTAACTTTGGAGGTACAGCATTGCCAATTTGTATTGCAATTCTTTGATTGGAGAATGAATCTAATTTATTGATAAATTGATAATTTTTTGGAAAACTTTGTAAAATAGCTCCTTCTCTAAGGCTAAGTGCTCTATCTTGTTCTGGATGCCCAAATCTACCATTTCCATAACCAGGGAATTGGGTTGTTATTGTAGAGGATGGTTTATCCCACTCTAATCTACCATATACGGAACCGTAAGTTGCGCCACTCTCTTTTTTAAAACATTCCGGTAATAAAGAATCATCCCAGTCTCTCCACGTACCTCCTGGTTTAGAACTACGAATTCGACTTAAATTAATATCAGATAAATTTCGAGCTGTATGCAACACATCTAAAGGGTCGGTCTCTCCAGCATTTAACTTTGGTAGATCCCCTATAGCCTGTCTGATAGTCGGGTAATCCTTTGTAGACAACTCTTCTATAAAGGAAATTTCTCCAAATTTAGATGCTAGAAGTAATAAACGTTTTCTATTTTGGGGAATGCCATAAGCAGGGGCAAAAGCAATTTTCCAATTTACTTTATATCCTTCAGTTTCTAGTAATGTTAAAAAATTATTAAAAACAGTTTCTTTAGCTAATTGTGGTACATTTTCCATTGAAACAATATCTGGTTTTACCAATCTAACTTGCTTTCCAAAGTAGTCTAGTAAATCCATCTTTTGAATTGTATTTTTATTATTTTTATATTTGTGACTATATGTCGAAAAAGGTTGACAGGGAGCACATCCAATAAGTACTTTTATGTCAGTATCTGATGGATATAACCCTAATATTTCATCGTCTTCAATTTCCTTAACATCTTTTAAAATAAATTTAGCATTATTGTTGTGCTCGTACGCAAACTTGCTTTTTTCATCAATATCATAACCAGCAACAACATTGATACCCGCCTGCTGAATACCATACGTTAGACCGCCTACACCACAAAATAAATCAACTGCATTTATTTTCATGTCGGCCTCCTATTGCTTTTTGTTTTATCAATATATTTTACCATAAATCAACTAAAAAAGCAGTTCTGATATTAGACTAGTTTATCAGAATCTGCTTAAAGCTTCTTTATTTCACGAGTTTCTTCATCTCATCAATACGTGCGACTGTCGCATCGTATTTTGCTTGGTAGTCGGCTTGTTTGTCGCGTTCTTTTTGGACGACTTCTGGTTTGGCATTGGCTACGAAGCGTTCGTTAGAGAGCTTCTTACCGACCATATCCAGTTCTTTTTGCCATTTAGCCAGCTCCTTGTCGAGACGAGCTAATTCTTCTTCGACATTGAGGAGGTCAGCGAGTGGCAAGTAGATTTCTGCTCCTGTGATGACGCTTGACATTGCGAGTTCAGGTGCAGGAATAGTTGATGCGATTTCCAAGTGTTCTGGATTTGTGAAGCGTTTAATGTAGTTGACATTGCTGTTAAAGAAGGCTTCCAAGTCGCTATCGCTTGTCTTAACAAGGATAGTGATTGGTTTGCTTGGTGCTACGTTTACTTCAGCACGCGCATTACGAACAGCACGAATCAAGTCTTTGAGGCTTTCTACACCAGTGTGGGCCACAAGGTCTTCAAAGGCTGGGTTAACAGTTGGGTATTCTGCTGTAACGATAGAGCCTTCTGAGATTTGTCCAAAGATTTCCTCTGTCACAAATGGCATGATTGGGTGAAGGAGACGAAGGATCTTGTCCAAAGTGTAAAGGAGAACAGAACGTGTGATAACTTTCTCTTCTTCATTTTCGCTATAAAGGACTTCCTTAGTCAATTCAACATACCAGTCCGCAAACTCATCCCAGATAAAGTTGTAAAGGATATGTCCAGCTACACCAAACTCAAACTTGTCAAAGTTTTCAGTGACTTTGCCGATCGTTTCATTGAGGTTGTGGAGAATCCAGCGGTCTGTGACATTTCCAGCTTCCTTGTTGACAACTTTTTCCACATTGGCAGTTGCTTGCTCAAGGGTCAAACCTTCATTATTCATGAGGATATAACGAGAGATGTTCCAGATTTTGTTAATAAAGTTCCATGAAGCATCCATTTTCTCATAAGAGAAACGCACGTCTTGCCCTGGTGCAGAACCGTTTGAAAGGAACCAACGAAGGCTATCTGTTCCGTACTTATCAATAACATCCATTGGATCAATCCCGTTACCGAGAGATTTCGACATCTTGCGTCCTTGCTCATCACGAATGAGACCATGAATCAAGGCATTTTTGAATGGCGACTTGCCAGTAAATTCCAAACCTTGGAAAATCATTCGAGATACCCAGAACGGGATAATATCATAACCAGTCACCAAAGTTGACGTTGGATAATAACGTTTGAAGTCTGCTGAGTCGACATCCGGCCAGCCCATGGTAGAGAATGGCCAAAGAGCCGAACTGAACCACGTATCCAAGACGTCTTCGTCCTGAGTCCAACCGTCACCTTCTGGAGCTTCTTCGCCGACATATATTTCACCCTCAGCATTGTACCAAGCAGGGATTTGGTGACCCCACCAGAGCTGACGAGAGATTACCCAGTCATGGACATTTTCCATCCATTGAAGGAAGGTATCGTTGAAACGAGGTGGGTAGAATTCTACCTTGTCATCTGTGTCTTGGTTGGCAATAGCATTTTTGGCCAATTGGTCCATCTTGACGAACCACTGAGTAGACAAGCGTGGCTCAACTACGACACCTGTACGTTCTGAGTGACCAACACTGTGGACACGTTTTTCGATTTTAACGAGGGCACCGATTTCTTCCAACTTAGCAACGACTGCCTTACGAGCTTCGAAACGGTCCATACCTGCAAATTCAAAGGCCAAGTCATTCATAGTACCGTCGTCGTTCATGACGTTGACTTGCGGCAAGTTGTGGCGTTGACCAACCAAGAAGTCGTTTGGATCGTGGGCAGGCGTGATTTTCACGACACCTGTACCAAACTCAGGGTCGGCGTGCTCATCCCCAACGATTGGGATTAATTTATTAGCAATTGGAAGGATGACGTTTTTTCCGATCAAGTCCTTGTAGCGTGAATCTTCTGGATTGACCGCAACCGCAACGTCCCCAAACATAGTCTCAGGACGAGTTGTGGCAACTTCAAGGGCGCGTGAACCGTCTTCCAGCATATAGTTCATGTGGTAGAAGGCACCTTCTACGTCCTTGTGGATAACCTCGATATCAGAAAGGGCTGTGCGAGCTGCTGGGTCCCAGTTGATAATAAATTCACCTCGGTAGATCCAACCTTTCTTGTAAAGGTCCACAAAGACCTTACGAACAGCTTTTGACAAACCTTCGTCAAGAGTGAAACGCTCACGAGAGTAGTCTACAGAGAGCCCCATCTTGCCCCATTGTTCCTTGATAGTTGTCGCATATTCGTCTTTCCATTCCCAGACCTTGTCGAGGAATTTTTCACGACCTAGGTCATAACGCGTAATACCCTCACCACGCAAGCGCTCCTCAACCTTAGCCTGAGTTGCAATACCCGCGTGGTCCATACCTGGAAGCCAAAGGGTATCAAAACCTTGCATCCGTTTTTGACGGATAATGATATCCTGCAAAGTCGTATCCCAAGCGTGACCAAGGTGAAGCTTACCAGTTACATTTGGTGGTGGAATGACGATTGAATAAGGCTTAGCCTTTTGATCGCCTGAAGGCTTGAAAACATCCGCATCAAGCCATTTTTGGTAACGACCAGCCTCAACTTCGGCTGGATTGTATTTAGGTGAAAGTTCTTTAGACATGTGTTTGTCCTTTCTCTATTGTATTCATTTTATTTTGAATTTGCTTAGCAACTTCTTCTGCAGACAAATTCGTATTATTTATTTTAAAGTAGTGGTGCAACTCATTCGGTTGATGTTGGGAATTTAATTGAAGTGTTTCAGCTGTATCTAAAATTTCTCTTTCAGATACCTCAATATGTCGTTTTAAGGGTTTGTGCATTAATCGATTCTCCGTTCGATTTCGATGTAAGCGCTCCTCAAGACTTGTTTCCAACTCCACAAAAAGAATCTCTTGATGATAGTCATCCAACAAATCCTGAATTTGCTTCAAATACAGCAGCTGGTACTGATTTGAAAAATCAATTACGTCTGTTAAAATTACTGATCGCTGATTTCTTGCACTTGCTCCAAGGAAAGAAAAGGTAATTCCACGAACAAATTCCCACATCTCCTCTGTATAATCCTGATAGATTTCTAGTGCAAAATCGATGGCTTGATGGTTATAAAAGAGGGTAGCATCTGTCAGTCGAGATAACTCTTGACCAATCGTCATTTTCCCTGAGGCCGGAGCACCAATGATGAAAAGATGCATCAAATTACCTCCCACTCACTTCTCAGCAAACCATATATCAGACTGTCACAGTGGTTTCCTTGAACATCTTTACGGTATCGGATACGAGCTTCGAGGGTAAATCCAAGTTTTTCTGCGACTCGTTTACTTTGGAGATTGTAACCAAGGCAAGTCAGCTCAATCTTATGAAGCTCCAGTTCTTTAAATCCTAAGTCAATCAAAGTACGCACTGCTTCTGGTACATAGCCTCGACCCCAATAATCTGGATGCAAAGTATAGCCAAGCTCTAGCACATCATCCGCATGGCGATGGTTGAAATCAACAGAACCAATGACTTTATCGGTTCCTTTGACAACAATCCCGTAGCCTGCTGGGAGATTTTCCTTTTGATTACGCTCAGGAAGGATATGCTCCAGATAATAAATCTCATCTTCCAAGGTCTTGACAGGTGGAAAACCTGCTGGGTAAGAAACTTCTGGACGACTAGCATAATCAAAGATATCCTCAGCATCAGCGACTGTCCGGACTCGTAAAACGAGACGTTCGGTTTCTAATCGTTCTGGTAATTCAGCTCTTGACATCCTTCGTCCTCGCTTTCTTGATGAAGCTTCCCATGGGATTGACTCGGTCATCTAGATAACGGTAAACGCGCTGGTGCCCGTCCCCCATAAAGTAAGTCGGCGCAAAACGGTCATTTTTAAAATGTCCCTTATCATCCAAGAGGTCAGGATTAGCCAGTCGGTCCAGAATCTTAGCAAAGATATGGCAGATTCCATCTTCTTCGATAATCCGATCCACTTGGCAATCCAAAACAACTGGACAAAACTCCAAAATCGGAGCATGAGTCCGTTCAGAAATCTCGTAGTCTAGCCCCAGGTGTTTCAATTTCTCTCGATGACTGATAAAACCAGCCTGCTCCATCTCGAGCATGAGATTTTCATCAGGGATATTCACGGTGAACTTTTGATAATGCTTAATCTGATCAGCCGCATTTTCCTCAGAACCAACACCGATAACTAGCCAATCTCCCAAGCTATAAGAGGAGCTACAGGTCGTAATATTGTGTCTAAAATTCTGGTCCTGATACCCCAAAATGAAGATAGGAAAGCCATAGTAAAGTTTACTTGTGTTAAAAGATTGCTTCATAACAACCTCCTTTGACCAAAACGAAAAAGAAAAGCCCTGCCATCTACATGACAGGGACGAATGTATTTATCCGCGGTACCACCCAATTTCGGGCAGTTGCCCGCAACTCTCGTCTTTAAAACAAAAAGACACTTTTATTTCAAATTTTCATCCATTAGCAACCAGTTTTGACACATTTGTGGACTTCTCAGCACCGCCACTTTCTGTAAAATGTGGGATTCAAAACACCTCTAATGGCTCTATTGTAGCAAGATTTTGACGGAAATGCAAGGCACAAGAAAGATTACTTGAACTTGATACCATTTTCTTTCAATTTCTTGATGGTGGCTGGGCCGATTCCTTTCAAAGCAAGGAGTTCTTTTTCAGTCCAGTTTTTGAAATCTGAAGCAGACTTAATTCCTTCATCATAGAAAGTTTTGGCACGGTCAAGTGGAAGTCCACCCAAGTTTGCTGCAAAATCTTCTACAGAATTGGCTACTTTTTGAGCTTGTTCTTTAGTAGCTTCTACTGCTTGTTCAACTTTTTTAGAAACAGCCTTACCAGCTTGGCTTGCTGACTGTTCTGCACGTTTTACGACTTTTTTTGTCTCTTCTACAACCTTAGTCACAGTACTTGAAAAAGCACCTGCACGACGGAGGCTATTTCGTAATTGTTTTTTACGATTGAGTTTCTTTGACATGATAAAATCCTTTCAATAAAAAACCCCTGTTTTGACAAGGATTTAATATAAATATTCTATCAAGATTTTAGTAAAAAATCAAGAATCTATCTCGTTTAATAATTTCGCTCACCGAATAAGCCATCTGGCAAATCATGGAATCCCTTGCCTGCTTTGAAGTTTTCAAACTTACCCAGCAAGAACTGATAAGCATCCAAGCGGCTTTCGTAGCGAATCATGGCATCTTTGGCACGCTCGTCCTGGTCTTCTTCGTAGACTTTTTGGCTTTCCTTGTGCGCCATGTCGTTGATCATGATTTGGGTATTGACCCAGGCTTCAAATTCCTTCATAAATTCTTGTTCGTAACTCATTTTTTCTCCTTATTCTAATCCACGGAAATAGTCCGTGTCAATCTCACGGTAGGGTTGAATATCCTGAACGTATTCCAGCACACCTTGGAATTCCCCATCTTCATCGTGCACTGCAGCGTAGGTGATGTGGACAAACTTACCTCGCGACTCAGACTTGAACCACATTTCATACTTATCTTTGCTTCCTTCACGAAGCCCCTTCATGATGGTCTTGACCTTGTCCAAGTACTTAGGTGGATGGCAGAGTTCGACATTGCGCCCAACTTGGGACGGCGTCCGTTTGAAAATCATCTCATCAGCTGGCGTATTGTCATTATAATACTGGAAAATATCATCTTTATTGACAAAGGTAATCTCCATGGGGAGGTGATTGAGGATGAGATTGGCCTGCTCGACTGAAAGATAGCCATTGCCAAAAGCCTGCTGACTATGACGGTCCAGCACTGTTTCCTTTTCCTTAGGGGTAAAGGTAATAGTAAACTGTCCTTCTGGCGTATCGATAACCTGCTGAACTTGACCCTCTGCCGTATCTAGCTGTAAAGGCTCCTCTTCACTCTTTTCCTCAACAAAACTCTGGCGTTCTGGCACCCATTTCTCAGACGGACGGATGATGGCATAACCATAGGCATCGCTCTCCTCCGCAATCTGAAGCCAGTCATCCTGAGTAAAGGACTCAAGTAGAATCATGAGAAGAATGGACTCTTCCTTGAAAATCATACTTTCAAACTCTGTCGCAAAAGCTTCAAAATCTTCCTTTACAGTGGAAATCGGCACTTCAGGTAGTGACTTAGCTGTCATTAGAGCTGTTTGAAAGAGTTCCCTGATCTGATCATCCACTCCCCACATAACTTTTGGAGGTGAATCGTGTCCATAGCGCTCCATGATAGGGAAGAAGAGCTCTTCTTTACGTTGGTAATGGATATCAAATTGCCCCACAAGTCCCATCTGACGCACCAACCCCTTACGCATCTCCGCCAGCATTTCCTCATCTTCCATAGACTCATAGGTATCTAACAGTCTCCGAATGCGAATCAAAGCTGCACGGAGAGCCAGATTTTCTTCCTTGAAAATCCGAACTGGGTGACCTGGGTGCTCAGTATCTGCAACTTCGACATCCTTAACAGCATTTTTAAAAAGATTGGCATGAACATCACAGAGTTCCATGACATCTTCAAAGGTGACGCCCGAGTCTGAGTTCATCAATTCGTGCTCCATGAGGGAAATCTCTATGGCTGAAACGCCTGTAAAGGTCGCATCAAAACGCTCCTGAACCGACTCAGGAGAGGCACCATTATGCAATTCTAACAAAATATCCCGCAGGACATGAATCCGTTCATCTGCCATTAGTCTAACCCAATCACTTCGTAGCCGTTTGCTTCCAGCGTGCGGACAATCTTGTCCATAGGAGTTCCTTCAAGCTTAGAACCCTGTTTGAGCGATACTTTACGACCAACTGTGTTGCGCATTAAGGGATTGGCAAGGGGTTTAAAACCCAACTCCACTAGGATTTCCAATACTTCTGGATGCTTATCCACCACTTCTGCAACAGGAATTGACACATCGATGATATTATCCATGACGACCTCCATTGTATGTTCTAAAATGATTTTACTGCTTTTATTATACCACAAGGAAAGAGATTAAAAAACTAGCAGTAGAGTTCCTGCTAGTTCTCTGCGACTTGGATTAGCATCTAAATAAGCTTAAAGAGCCAATCCAATATTTTAAATAATAGCTTGTAAAACAGCAATTGGACTGCAAAAGAGATGATCATCCAAAAGAATTTCAAAATCCCAATAATCGGTTTAATAAAAATAATGGCAAGAATTGTCCAGAAAAATTTCATTCTCTCTCCTCTGGCTTGATGAGCCACCGAGCCGTATCCATTAACTTGTCTGCAATAAAGAGTTTCCCAAAACCGACAACGGCATTATCATCTTTCTTTATCGTTTTCATTACTTTTACACCTTGCACGGTCAAAAAGTAATTCCCGTAAGTTTTAGCTAGAGTTTTTATAAGTCCCATATTATCTTCCCTCGTTTAACTACACTTTCAAAATATTGACGATACCAGTCTTGCTGGCTATTTCTGTGAAATTTACTCTTTTCATTTCCTATAATATCATACAAGTTGAATTTTATAAAGCTTTTTAATAATGTTTAACTCTGGAAAGATTCTGCCAGCATGTTTATTGCCTTTTCCTCCACCAAAAAAGAGGGTTACCCCTCCTTCTTAGTTCTTATCCAGATTGCGTAGCATTTCGTCAATCTTGTTTCCATACTCGATGGACTCGTCTTTGACGAAGGTCAAATCTGGGATTTTGTACAATTTCAAATTGCGACCAAGTTCACGTTTGATAGTACCAGTTGCTTTTTCAAGTCCAATTTGGGCTTTTTGATTCTCCGAAGCAAGGTTACTCAAAATGGTGTAGTAAACCTTGGCAACAGACAAGTCACACAACATCTGAACATCTGTGATGGTCACACCTTGGACACGCGGATCACGGACTTTCTTTTGCAAAATCTCATTGACTTCACGCTTGATTTCCATGCCCACACGGTCCGTACGGAAATGATTTGCCATGATATTCCTTTCTCTACTTTGAACCAAAAGCTAGGCCAGCAGACCTAGCTATTTCTATTAGATAGAGGAACTAGAGCCATTTGAATCTAGGAAACAAGCCTTAGATAGAACTGAAGTTCATCAAGGCGCTGTTGACGACGAGTCAAATGAGCTATCGTTTCTCTATTATCTCTTGATTTCTTCCATGACATACGCCTCAATCACATCATCCATCTTGATATCATTATAGCCGTCAATCATCAATCCACCTTCACGACCGTTTGTAACTTCCTTGACGTCGTCTTTGTAGTGTTTCAAGCTTGCAAGTTCACCGTCATAGATAACGACACCGTCACGGATAACACGGACTTTAGAGTCACGGGTAACCTTACCGTTGATAACCATGAATCCACCGATAGTTCCCACTTTAGATACCTTGAAGGTTTCACGAATAACTGCTTCACCAATAACTTTTTCTTCGAATTCTGGATCAAGCATCCCTTTCATGGCTTCTTCCATCTCTTCGATAACCTTGTAGATAATACTGTGGAGACGGATTTCCACATCGTCAGCTTCTGCTTGTTGACGAGCTTGTGGTGTAGGGCGTACGTTGAAACCAACGATAAAGGCATTTGAAGCTTCCGCAAGGGTTACATCGGATTCGTTGATCGCACCGACTGCAGAGTGAACGATGGTAACTTTAACACCTTCCACATCGATCTTTTGAAGTGAGGCAGAAAGGGCTTCAACAGAACCTTGTACGTCGGCCTTGATGATAACGTTAACTGACTTAAGTTCACCAGCTTTAAGTGTATCAAAGAGGTTTTCAAGGCTGACACGTTGGGTAGCTTGACGTTGTTTCATGAGGGCACGTTTGGCACGCTCTTCACCTGCTGCACGCGCAGATTTTTCATCTTCGTAAACGGCAAAGTGATCACCTGCCATTGGCGCTTCGTTCAAACCTGTGATAGAAACTGGTGTTGATGGACCTGCTACCTTAACACGACGTCCAAGGTCATTAGTCATAGCACGGACACGACCGAAGGTATTTCCGACAACGATCGGGTCTTGAACATTCAAGGTACCTTGTTGAACAAGGAGGGTTGCGACCGCACCTTTTCCTTTATCCAAGCGAGCTTCGATAACTGTACCGATAGCACGCACTGTTGGGTCTGCCTTGAGTTCTTGGATTTCAGCCACAAGAAGGACTGTTTCCAACAATTCTTCGATGTTTTGGTTGAATTTAGCTGAGATTTCAACAAATTCAGAATCTCCACCCCAAGCAGTTGACATAACTCCATGCTCTGCCAATTCACCGATAACGCGTTCTGGGTTGGCACCTGGTTTATCAATCTTGTTGATAGCTACGATAATTGGAACGTTGGCTGCTTTTGAGTGGTTAATGGCTTCAATTGTCTGAGGCATAACCCCGTCATCTGCCGCTACAACCAAGATAGTAATATCTGTAACAGAAGCACCACGCGCACGCATAGATGTAAAGGCCGCGTGTCCCGGTGTATCAAGGAAGGTAATCTTCTTGCCATTTTCCACGATTTGGTAGGCACCGATATGCTGAGTGATACCACCTGCTTCACCTGTCGCAACACGAGAATTACGAAGGGTATCCAATAGGGTTGTTTTACCGTGATCAACGTGTCCCATGATAGTTACAACTGGTGGACGCTCAACCAATTCATCTTCATTGAGATAACCATCTTCGACAAAGAAACGTTCGATATCGGCATTATCCACTTCAACCTTTTGTTTGGCTTCGATACCGTAATCCACCATGAGGAGTTCAATTGTTTCCCCATCCAAGGATTGGTTCTGTGTGGCCATGACACCCATCATGAAAAGTTTCTTAACGATTTCAGCTGGTTCACGTTTGATACGTTTTGCGATTTCCGCAACGGTCATACCATCTGTATATTCAAATTCTGTTGGCAATTCATGGAATTTACGCTCTGTAACAGGTTTTGGAGTCTGATTACGATTGTTCTTGTTATTGCCTTTTTTGTTCTTCTTGTTGTTATTCCAGTTACTATTCTTTTGATTTCTCACTTGATTTTGACTACTTCGATTCTTTTGTTGTTTTCTAGGACCATCTTCTTCGTGATCATAATCGTCACGATTTTTGTCTGGTCGAGCTTGTTTTTTACGACGTGTATCCACTGCAGCTTCTTTTTTCTCAGGGACGACTTCAACCACTGCTTGAACTTGCTGTGCTTGTTGCGCTTGTTCAGCTAACTTAGCCACTTCTTCAAAGATTTCCTCTGGCTCCTTGCGTTTATTAGCTTGAGCCAAGGCTTCTTTGGCAGCCTGAGTCTGTTTGAAACGTTCCTCACTTGAACGTGCATATTCTGCATTTTGCTCTGCTTTTAGGGCTGCTGCACGGGCTTTAAAGTCAACACGTGGAGCCGCTTGATGTGGACGTTTGTCCTCTTGTTGACGGCGCTCATTGCCACGATTTTGCTGACCTTGCTGTTTCTTAGCTTGGTCATTAAAGCGACGATTGTCGCGGTTGCCTTGACCTTGTTTTCCACCATTACGGCCGTCGTTTTTCTGACGGTTTCCGTTTTGTTGTTGGTCACGGTTATTGCCCTTATTTTGCTTGCGTCGTTCTGCCTGTTCTTTGGCACGAGCTTCACGCTCAGCCTTGAAATTACGGCTTTGCGGTTTAGCTGCTGCTTTTTCTGTTTTAGGAGCAACTGGCTCAGCTGCTTTTGCCTCTTCCTTGGCTACAGCTGGTTTAGCTGGCTCAGATTTTTCGGCTTTCTTTTCTGCACCTGCTTTTGGTGCTTCCGGTTTTGCTTCTACTTTCGGAGCAGCTGCAGGCTTAAAGCTGGCAGCGATTTTTGCAGCGACAGCTTCTTCCACACTTGATGAGTGGCTTTTCACATCCAAGCCCAACTCTTTTGCACGCGCTACAACTTCTTTACTTTCTTTTCCAAGTTCTTTTGCGATTTCGTACAATCTTTTCTTAGACAAATCATGTCCTCCTCTTCTATTCCATAAGAGACCTCATTTTCTTTGTAAATCCAGCATCTGTCACAGCCAAAATCTTTCTCGATTTCCCGACTGCTATGCTTAATTCCAGTGTTGAAAACACGGTTACAATTTCTACTTGATAATAATGACTTTTATCTTGAATCTTCTTGGTCAGATTGGGTCCAGCATCATGGGCTAGAAAGACCAACTTGGCCTTGCCGTCTTGAATGGCCTTGACCACCAATTCTTCACCCGATATGATCCGGCCTGCTCGCTGAGCAAGTCCCAAGAGATTGCTTATCTTTTGCTTATTCAAGTCCTAACTCTCTTCTTTTCACTTTGTGATCCACATAAGCGATCAACTCGTCATAAAAGCTTTCTTCCACTTCCATGCTAAAGCTGCGGTTAAAGACCTTCTTCTTTTTCGCCTCTAGGGCTTCTGCATTGTCTAGCTTGATATAAGCGCCGCGGCCATTGGCCTTGCCTGTCGGATCGATAAAGACTTGTCCTTCCTTGTTCTTGACAATGCGGAGCAAATCACGCTTATCAATCACTTCATTGGACACAACAGACTTGCGCAAAGGGATTTTTCTCGTTTTCATCTTTCCCTCCTCTAGCAGCTTTTATTCTTCTACAGTATCGTTTTCTGCTTCCAACTCTACTGAAGCAGCTTCTTCCATGGCTTCAAATTCACTAGCAGACTTGATATCAATACGGTAACCAGTCAAGTGAGCTGCCAAACGAACGTTTTGCCCACGACGACCGATCGCAAGAGAAAGCTTGTTATCAGGAACAACCACCAAGGCACGTTTGCTGTCGTTTTCGTCAAAAATAACTTGGTCAACCTCAGCAGGAGCGATGGCATTGTAGATAAATTCAGCTGGATCTGCTACCCACTCGATAACGTCGATATTTTCTTCGATTGGTACCATGCGATCATTCTTAGCATCGTAGCGAGCTGGGTGGAATTTGCTGGTAATCTTCTTGATATTAGCACCGCCACGTCCAACAATTGTTCCGATAGCATCCACGTTTGGATTATGGCTACGAACGGCAACCTTAGTACGGTCACCAGCTTCACGAGCCACGCTCATGATTTCAACCGTTCCGTCATAAACTTCTGGAATTTCTTGCTCCATCAAGCGTTTAATCATTTCTGGATGGCTACGGCTAACAAAGACGTTGACACCACGAGGGTTGTCTTCAACTTTATAAACGTAAACCTCAATACGGTCGTGGGAAGCAAAAACTTCTCCAGGAATTTGGTCTTGTTTTGACAATTGGGCTTCGATGCTGCCAAGGTTGACATAGATAAAGCGATTGTCGAAACGTTCTACAGTACCAGACATGATTTCTTGCTCATGTTCTTTGTAAGTATTGTAGGTGATGGCACGTGTTTGCTTGCGCATTTTTTCCATGATGGTTTGTTTGGCAGATTGAGCTGCTACACGACCAAACTCAGCAGGTGCTTCTTCAAACTTGATTTTGTCTCCAAGTTCATAGGCTGAATTAATGGCAAGAGCATCTTTCAAGCTGATTTCCAAACGGCTATCAAATACTTCATCAACAACTTCACGAACAGTATAGACTGTAAAGTCGCCTGTTTTTTCGTTGAAGTCAATAGCTACGCTGTCTGATTGACCATAGCGTCTGCGATAAGCGGAACGAAGCGACTCTACTACTGCGTCGATGATATCTTCTTTTTTGATTCCCTTGTCTTCTTCCAAAATGCGGAAGGCCTCTAGCATTTCTTTACTCATGTTTTCTTCACTTTTGAATCCTCAAAAGCTATCCTTTCTTTTTCTATAATTTAACTGCTAAACGTGCTTTTGATACTAAACTGTATGGAATTTGGACAGTTTTCTTACGCGTCTTGTCCATATATTCCATGGTCAACTCGTCCTCTTCGAAGGCCAACAAGGTTCCTTCAAAGACCTTTTGCTTATCGATGGCTTGGTAGAGCCCGACATGGATGTATTTCCCAACCGCTCCAGCGACGGCATCCTTGGTTTTCAAAGGGCGTTCCAAGCCTGGACTGGTAATTTCTAGGAAATATTGTTCTGGGAAGGGATCTGGCTTGATGGTGTCTAGGACAGGACTGATAATTTCTGTCAAGTCTGCCGTGTCGTTCAAGGTAATTCCTTCAGGTTTATCTACAAAAATACTGAGAATCATGTCACTGCCAATCTTTCCATACTCGATATCCACGAGTTCGAAAGGCGCTTCTATGACAGGTTCTACAACTTCTCTGACTAATTCTACGATTGTTGCGATTACGTCCACCTCCTCATAAGCAAGAGGCGAAGATATTTCCCCGCCTCACTTTTCATATTCTTACTCTTAGTATAGCACGTTTGCCAATTTATGTAAAGCAAAAGCCCTTATACAGCCAGATTTCAGGCTATTTCTTAAAATTCTGCCTCAACTCGATAGATAACTTGTCCCTTGTTGGAGAATTTTTGCTCGTATTCTGTCATGACATTGCCTTCAAAATCACTGGCATGTAAATCAAGCCAGACACCATTGAGCTTCATGCCATACTGAGAAAAGCTCACTAAACTGTACTCAAACAAGCCACGGTTATCCGTCTTGAAATGAATTTCTCCATTTTCAGGCAAGATACGTTTGAATGTATCCAAGAAGGTCTTGTAGGTCAACCGACGCTTTTCATGGCGTTTTTTAGGCCATGGATCTGAAAAATTCAGATACAAGCGATCGATCTCACCATCTTCAAAATAGTCGGTCAAGTCAGAACCATCTACCCACAAGAGCTTGATATTGGGCACTCCAACTTCAAGAACCTTGTCCAAAGCGTAACTCAAAACAGACTTTTGAATATCAATCCCGATATAGTTAATGTCAGGGTTTTGTTTTGCCATACCTGAAACAAAGGCACCCTTTCCACTTCCAACTTCCACATGAATGGGATTGTCATTGCCAAACAAGTCCCGCCATTTCCCCTTGGCTTCCAAGGGATTGAGGACCACATACTGGGGATTTGCCTCTAGTAATTCTGTCGCCCCTTTACGATTTCTAACTCTCATCTTCTCTTTCCATACTTGTCTCGGAAGTGACGCAAGCCATGGATCTCCCGATTGACATTTTCTAAATCTTGGTTCATATAATACTTGGAAATCTGGCTCAAATAAGACAATTGACCATACCAATACAATTTATTTAATACCGTTTGATTGTACTTGTAACCGTAGTAGGTCAACCATTCCTTCCACTGATGTTCTGGAATATAATGGCAGAGCATGTGAGCTACATCAAACATGCGGTCGGTCAAGCGAACCGAATCCCAATCTACCAAATAAATCAAGCCACTGTCTGTCTCAATCCAATTACTATGTCGTACATCTCCATGGACAATGGTCGCATGGTCCTCTCTAAATCCTGGAATAGTCTGACGTAAATCAGCCATCACTTCACTGATAAAATGATTTTTACGCAAAGCATCTGGAGCCGTTTCTTGCCAAGACTGTAGTAAGTCTACAGGTGTTTCCATGGCATAGCCCAAACGACTCAACTGTGTCATCAAAGGACGTGAGCGATGTAGGCGGGTTAAAATATTGACGATTTGCTTACGATTCATATCATAGGGGGTCAATATCTTGCCTGTCAACCATTCTTGAGCACACATATCACGCCCATCTGCCAAACGGCGACTCCATAATAATTGTGGAGCAATTTGTTCTCTAGCTAGACCAGGTAGGATTGGAGAGGTGTTCATTTTTACAAAGATACGCTTCCCATCAGGATAGCTACCCATATAAGCCTTGCCGCTTTTCCCAGGTATGGGGGTCAGTGTTAGCTCATTATCACCCAAATCCATTTCTTTCCTCCGTATAAAGTTTCCTTACTATTCTACTAGTTTTTAGCCTATTCGTCAACCGCTCCACGCCCGATTCTCAAAGAAAAGCCTCTGGGGTGGCTTGGGTATCATTATAGAAAGAAAAAGGTAAGCAGCGTCTTCTGCTTACCTTTCATGATTTTTATAAATAATATAAGAGTGGCCAAGCATTGTAAAACATGTGAACTAGAGTAGAAACCCATAGGTTTTGACTCTTTTTATAAGCAAAGCCCAGTAACAAGCCCCCAAGTAGATAAAAAATAAACGAAGGGACATTAGAAGGTCCATGCATGAAAGAAAAGAGAGAGGAAGTCAGCACAAGCCCTAACCAAGAATTGTCAAAAACGGCACCTTGAAGAAGGCCTCTGAAAATGAGTTCCTCCTGGATGGGGCCAAAAACTGAGGTAGTCAAAATCAAAGACAGAGAAATTCCTCTGCTGACTTCCGCCAAGTGTTGAACTCCTGCGCCAGAAGAAATAGCGCAGAAATGAATATAAACCATCGTCTCAAGCACACTTAGAAGAAAGATTGCAATGAAAAGTAAAAGTTGTTTCTTGCTTAACATCCCAAAAGAAATCATTTCAAACTTTCTAGCATAAGCAACACTCAGCGAGGTTACTAGAAGACTTACAATAATCAATTCAGATTCATTTTGAAAAAAATCCCCATGGTTAATCGTATAAGGAACTGTAATAACGATTATTAGTACTAAAAATCCAAAGCACAAGGCATGAAATTTATCAAAAAACTCCATAAAACTATCCTCCCCACCAAACTTCCCTACAAGTCATCCTTGAGCTTTAGTCTTTCCAAAACAAACCATTTTATACTCTTCGAAAATCCAATTCAAACCACGTCAACGTCGCCTTGCCGTACTCAAGTACAGCCTGCGGCTAGTTTGTTCTTTGATTTTCATTAAGTATAAGTTAAGAGTGGCAAACTGTTGTAAAACATATGGACTAAAGTGGAGACCCATAGATTTTGGCTCTTTTTATAAGCAAAGCCCAGCAACAAGCCTCCAAGTAGATAATAGAAAAACGAAGGAATATCATAAGGTTCATGCATGAAAGAAAAGAGAGAGGATGTCAACACAAGCCCCAGCCAAGAATTGTCAAAAACCGCACCTTGAAGAATTCCTCTAAACATAAATTCCTCCTGGATAGGTGCCAAAACTGTAGCACTTACAATAAAGGAAATCGAAAGTCCTCTACTAGTCTCCTCAAGATGTTGAGCCGAAGCACCAGAAACAATTGAGAAAAAAGCATGATAGCTAATATTTACCAGTACAGTGAGAAGAAAAATTCCAATGAACAGCAAGAGTTGTTTCCTGCTTAACATCCCCAAAGAAATCATATCAAACCATTTGGCATAGCCAAAACTAAGGAAAAGCAAGAGACTCTTTACAACAATGAATGTGTACTGGTGTTGAAAATAATCTCCTTGATTAATGGAATAACCCGCTGCACCAACGATTGCAAAGACTAAAAATCCCAAAAACAAAGCATGACATTTATTGAAAATGGCCATAAAACTATCCTCCCCACCAAACAAACTTCCCTACAAGTCATCCTTTAGTACTAGTCTTTCCAAAACAAACCATTTTAGTAACCAAAATCCGACCACATAGCCAGCCCCTAAGAAGATAGCCATTAAAGCTAGCATGGAATTTAGGGAATTAAAGACCACAACAGATACAAAGGTTAGCACAAAAACATTAAAGGCAATGGTGTCAGAAGCCAAGACTAGAATATAAGGTGTCAACCAGTCTAAGGTTTTGGAATCTAGGAAAAATAAGTGTTTATACATGATAACCTCCCCTTGTCAAGCTCTACTGCTGTAAGATTAAGAAGACAGTTTGTTCTTTTTAAGGCTAACCCCACTACTAGATAATAGATACATTAAGGCATTAAAGACAATGAAAATATGTCCATAGAATAAAATCAACCTCACATCCAAACCAAGATAAAGTTTGACCATCAAAAAGATGAGCAAAAGAATTTGAAACCATAACGTTTTTCCAAAAATAAATTTAAAGCGGTTTTGAATATCTACTTCCTTGATTTTTACCGCCACCCCTTTATTAGCAAGAAGGAAAACGCCTGCTTCAAACAAGCCACTGTAGAGAACAAGCCACCCAATCGACACATTAGAGATTTGTAAAAATGTCCCTAAAAGAATATTCAACATACTACTCAAGAAAATAACAAGAAATAATCTGTATTTCATATTAAATACCTCCATTCATTTATTTCACGAACGTTTTAATAGAAGCTTCTAATCCAGAAGAGGAAGACAAACTACTTTTTATAATACTTCAAACCCCAAATGAGCAAAAGCATAATAAGCAAGCAGAGAACAGCGCCAATATAGGCAATTAGTTGTTGGTAAGATTCTCCTGCTGTGATACCTCTATACAAACAGATAATAGACATAAAGCCTGTCAAGCCAATATACATGAGTTGATTGGTTCTAGGACTAACCAAATCATCATCTTCAAACTCTCTTATCCTCATCTCCCTAGTGAAGTAAACAGTGACCAAAATAGAAGCCAAGTTAATAACCACTAAAAGAAATTGGAAAACCAAGGAAAAATTTAAAAACTGACGAGATAGAAATAGATAAGTAGAGACAAGCAAGGGCAACTGACCTAGGAACAATCTTGCAAGAAAGATGTTCCGTTTTTTAGCAAGAAAAGTTTTCATTTCTTTGCTCCTTTCTTTTTAGTTAAAGCAAGATAGATCATAACCGCAATCACATAGGCTATGGTATAAAATAGATGATACCAAGCACTCTCCCTAAGCGGATATAGAAAGATAGACATGATCAGATACAAGATGAAAATGACAAGTATTTTTTTCTTCATAAGATTTCCTCCTGAATCTTTGTTGAGCTAGTACCTTTACACTGCTAGTATAGCACTCATTTTGACCTTGGATCATTCAAATCATAAATGGTCATCAAAACATCTTGAATTGTAAAAAATTTAAAAAGCAAGCATGAAAAACATACTTGCCCTGGGGGAACTTGACAATGTGAAAATACAAAATAGAAAACTACTCACCCTCACTTCCGTATGTTCTCATATATTCTCATAATCGCAACAAGGATAGCAGCTGTCCCACTTGCCAAAGCGATAAGGGTAATGATAATGTTGAGGATTTCAGGCGTACTCCCTATTCTATTGATAAGACGGAGTAGGGATATAACTGTCAACTGAATCAGGAGTATTGATTCTACTCTTACCAATGAAGTCAGTCGGTTTTCAACTGCATATAAAAAGGCTGGTAGCATAACACAGGCTATAGCAATCACAAACAGATTGCCCCCCGTTTCTTCTCCCTTGTTCACCACGGAAATCATGAGAAGATTTGATGCTATGATCAACGTAGAGCAGATGATAAAAAAGGATTTCTTATTCATTTAATATACCTCACATACTATAGCAAAAGTCAGGCTCGATAAAGACAAACTTTATCTGTTAACTTCTGCCAATTTTTTCACAAATTTTCTAATGACCAACTGGCAGCAAGTGAACCGTTAAAACCTGACGAAAGACTTGATCTTGACAGGTGGTATTTAGACTGGTATTAGGATGGCTTTCCACAATTTTCATGACAGTATAGAGACCAACTCCTCTTTCCTCCCCTTTAGAACTTGCTCCAAAGGAGAAGATTTCAGAAATATCGATGCTCTCTTCTTTGATGGAGTTTTCAATGATAAAGGTCTCCTGTTCTCCATTTTTTAAAAAGGCAATTGAAACATGAGGTTGACTAGCCTCTGCACTAGCTTCAATGGCATTATCACAAAGGATAGACACAATGGTTAGAAAATCAAGTAGACTCATCCCCTCGACCTGAATCTCCTCTGGAACTTCGACATTAAAGACTATGTTCTTATCTCTAGCTTTTAGAAATTTCCCTGCTAGAAGACTTTTGAGGGCACGGTCACGAATATTTACGAGTCGTCCAAGGTCATATTTATTGTCCAGCAATTTTTCACTAGAATCCTTTAAGACCGAGTCGTAGACCTCTTTTATCTGCCCCATATCCTCCTCTTCAATCCCCAGACGTAAGCTGGTCAAGAGATTGGTATAGTCATGGCGAAAACTCCGGACTTCCTTGTAAAGTTCCTCTATATGCCGACTATAGCGTTCCATATCTCTGTAGCGCAAGTCCTGCTCTTGGTCCAATCTCTCATGGAGTTTGTCCTTCAAATAGGTATCCAGTTTCTTGATAATCCCCATAAAAAAGAGAAAGTAAAACACCAGAATCAGATGGCGAACAGTCTTTGATTGAATACCTTGTTCATATTCAAAGAAAGACAGACTTTGCATCACCAAATAGTACGCCCCCATTATCCAGTTAATCGTAGTCAGGGACTTTTGAAAAGTTTTATCTAGAATCTCCCTTCTCAAGTTAGTGAAATCATAGTCCAACCATTTCAAAAAGACTAGGGAAATGAAGAAATTGAAAATTATTATACATAACCAAGCAAATGAGTAGTCATCATATACTTGCCCTTGTCCCAAAAATGGAAGCACAAAATAGGAAACACCTCTATGAAAGAGATTCACTAATATCATTGGAAAGAGACCATAAAAGAGAAGGAGCTTTTTAGGAAGTCCTCTTAACAATAAGAAAGATAAGCCTATGCCGTACAAGGGTTCCATAAAATAAAATAGGTAATTATATCCTACCATATATTCAATTATTAAAAAAACAAAGGCCAACAGTATCTTAAAAAGAAAAGCCTTAAAAATCCTCTCAAAAGTGATACCAATTCCATCCACCTTAAAGAAAATGACAATTTCTAGCCCATGAGTAACAAGTGTATACAATATAATCCAAATATTATACATAAGTTCTCCTAACTAAATGCAAGTTATTGATAGCTTCAGACACTTCCCTGACCTTATAACGCGCTATCATACAGCTTCCACCATTGGGAAAGTAAAGAAGTTTTTCTTTCTTATCCAAACGAACTACATTGGCAGGATTGATGAGAAAAGAGCGGTGGCACTGCAAGAGACGGGGCTCCTGCTTGAAAACCTCCTCTAAACTCGCTGTAAATTCCAGCCTGTCTGTCTTGGTATAGAGAATAACACGATGGGCTCTGGGCGACGTTTCAAGATAATAAACCTCTTTAAAAGGATACTGGAATTGGGCAAATTTTGATTTAAAGTAAAAGCAATCTTCCGCCAAACTTTTACTATCTTGACTATTGGCATAGAGAAGGGCTGTCTCGATCCGAGATTCAAACTCCTCTTCTGACAAGGCCTTATCAATGTAGTCTAGAGCAGACACTTGGTAGCGAAAGGACAGGGGCATAAACTCCGAGTGAGTCGTCACAAAGACAATCAGGGCATAGGGGTCTCGATCCCGAATCTTTCTAGCCACTTCCAGCCCCTTCATCTCTTCATTTCGAATCTCAATGTCCAAAAAGAATAGCTGATGGGCCCCCTTCTCATGCACCTCTGCCAGCAGTTGATCTGGCTTACCAAAGACCGCAAAAGAGCTGGGAGTGATATGATGTTCCTTCAAAAGTTTCTCAATCGTCGTTTCAATCCTAGTCTGTTGGGAAAAATCATCTTCTAAAACAAATATTCTCATCTTCTTACTCTCCTTGTTTCGATTTCTTCCTAAAAAGAGAATAGCAAAAATACTTTGATACAAGCCCACCAAATCCTAAACAGGCCTTCAACGCTCCTGAAGGGTAGCTTGTTCCTCAAATAAGCATGATAATCTTACAACTATTTTATCATAAAATCTTAACAGTACCATTCAGGAAATTTCAAGGGCAATTAAAGATTTGAGGCTGAAAAAAACTCTAAAAATGATAGACTAACAGTATCAAAACACAATTGCTAGAACCAAGACTAGCACCCAGATTAAAGGAGGAATTCTCATGACAGATACAGACCCTATCAAAAGAGCTCAGACTTTGATTACTGACTTAAACAAAGCCTACCAAGCATGCAAACAGGCAACCGCTGACGACGTCCGCTTTCAGGAGCAATTAAACTCTATTCTTAGCTTTCTAGCCAAGGCTGAGACAATGGATAATCGAGTCTTGATTGAATTGGAAAAATTTTACCAGACTTCCAGTCTTCTCATGGGACTCAGCGCTCTTGATCCAGATGCTCCTACTCGCGCCGCTTGGAGGGCCTATGACCGTTTCCACTTTGACCAAGTCAAGACCAAGTTGAGCCTCTACGGGCCAACCATTATCTTGTAAAAAATAAAAGAAGTTGAGACAAACTGAACTCAACTTCTTTTTTAGTGTCATATAGGCAAGATTAGTCCTGCATCTGACGTTTCACCTGATAAGGTAGGTACAAGACTAGTAAAACCAAACCTGCACCCAGTAAGGCTAGAAGGGCTAGTTTTTCCTGGAAGGTAATCAACCCAACAACTAATTCCACTACTAAGACCAAACTGGTCAATCCTCGGACTACCGCCTGCAAACCTTTTTCCTTTTGACCCTTGTCCAGTGGAAAGAGTTGGGTCAAATACTGGTAGTCAAAGGCGTGATAGAGTGCCAACAACTGGAAGAGCAAGAGGTAGTTAAACAGTACTACCACTGCTGTCGCAATCCAAGCTTGCTCGATAAAGACCTGTGCCAGTATGGAAAGTAAGAGAAGACGGAGACTGAGGGCAAAGAGATCTCCATTTCGCAGATAAGAACGCAGATAGAGATTTTGCCAAATCTTTCCAGGCACCTTCTGAACAGCCTTTAAGATAAAGTCCAGATAGGCACGACGTTTGACACTGTTTGAAATCCCCTTGACCTGCGTAAAGAGAGCAAAGAAACGAAGCAAGACTTGCTTGCGCTTGCTTTCTTGAGAAATAACATAGTCCCAGTTGAGACCAGTTTCAGTGAAAAACTTGCTGATCTTTTGACGAAAGAGCAGATATTTCCCTGCACCCAATAGGAGCACATAGACCAGAAAAACTGGCAAGCCATAACCCATGGCTAAAAACAAGGGCGCAAATAAAAGCAAGAAAAGGGTCTGTACAAAGAGCCAAAAGACTAGGGAAATACCAGTTTGACGCTTGAGGTGGAGCTTGATATCCTCTTCTCCAACCAAGAGAAAGAGCTTGTCAGGTGCCTCCATATAAGTGGCAATTCCACCCCAAAGCAAAAGTAAAACAGAGGTAATTCCTACAAATAAAAGGATAGGCCAATGATTTTCAGGAAAATGTTGCAAGAGTTGACTGTACTGGTAGGCTAGAAAGCCCAGCAGGACAAGCAGGAACAAGACAAAGTGGTCATTGAGAACATAACGCAAATAACCAATACACTCCTTACGAAAAGCCTGCTTTCTCTTTAAAAACAAGTCTTTCATAGGCCCTCCTCTTTGGTCAGAGCCAAGTAAATATCATTCAAACTAGCCTCAGGCATGTCAAAGGCTTCGCGTAGTTGCGCCAGATTTCCCTTAGCACGCACCTCTCCCTTGTGGAGAATAACAAAGGCATCACACATCTTTTCCGCCGAATCCAGCACGTGGGTACTCATGAGAATGGACTTGCCCTTTTGCTTTTCCACTTCCAAAAGCTGAATCAAGTCAGAAATAGCCAGCGGATCGAGACCAAGGAAAGGCTCATCCACGATGAAGAGACTCGGATCCACCACAAAAGCACAGATAATCATGACCTTTTGCTTCATCCCTTTGGAGAAATGAACAGGGAACCAGTCCAATTTCTGATCCAGACGGAACATTTTTAACAAGGGTTCTACTCGCTCAAAAGCGACTTTTTGCTCAATACCATAAGCCATAGCAACCGTTTCGATATGCTCTCTGAGAGTTAATTCCTCATACAAACTAGGCGTCTCAGGAATGTAGCCAATTTGCTTGCGGTAGTTAGTCGCATCTTTTTGCAAAGTCAAACCGTTGATATTGATAGATCCGCTATAAGGTGTCAACAGACCGATAATTTCATTGATTGTCGTTGATTTCCCAGCACCATTGAGACCAATCAAACCGACCAACTGCCCACTTTCAACAGTAAAAGACACATCTTTCAAGACAGGGACATGAACATAGCCACCTGTCAGGTTTTTAATTTCTAACATATTTTCTCCAAATCTGGTATAATGTAGCTATATTATATCAAAATTCAATACAGTAGAGGTAGATTTTATGTCAGATTGCATTTTTTGTAAAATCATCGCAGGGGAAATTCCTGCTTCAAAAGTATATGAAGATGAGCAGGTTCTTGCATTTCTTGATATCTCTCAAGTAACACCAGGGCATACCTTGGTCGTACCAAAAGAGCACTATCGCAATCTTTTGGAAATGGACGCTACAAGCGCCAGCCAACTCTTTGCCCAAGTGCCAAAAGTAGCACAAAAAGTCATGAAAGCTACCAAAGCTGCTGGCATGAATATCATTGCTAACTGTGAAGAAATCGCAGGCCAAACAGTTTTTCATACCCACGTTCACCTCGTGCCTCGCTACAGTGCAGACGATGACCTCAAGATTGATTTTATCGCCCACGAGCCAGACTTTGACAAACTCGCTCAAGTCGCAGAAACTATCAAAAACGCCTAAGGAGTTGCCATGAAATTATCTAATCTACTGCTATTTGCAGGAGCTGCAGCTGGAAGTTATCTGGTCACAAAAAATCGCCAAGTCATCACAGATGAGGTCTTGAACACTACTGACCGTGTTCAAGCTATCAAGGACGATGTGGAGATTATCCAAAACAGCCTGCAAATCATCGACCAGCAAAAAGAACTCATCAAAGAATACCAAGAAGACCTCACTTACAAGTTTAAGGTCTTGGAAAAAGATATCCAGACTAGACTTGCTGTCATCAAAGAAACACAGGAACTGGAAGATAAGTAAAAAGAGCCACTCGGCTCTTTTTAAAACGTAAATAAGTTATATCCCATCAACTATACATCACAATTTAGACAACTCATCCATCGTTTCAGAACTAAATCGAATACTTTCCCAGACTTTCCGCCGTAATGAAAACACCTGAAATAGTTTGGTTTCAGGTGTTCGGAAACTTTGAGCCTAGGTCTCAAAGTTTAGGTATGGAACTTCGAAGAAGGTCGCTACCGTCCGTCATTACTTAAGGAAAGTCTTAAAAAATCTGTAAACAAAAAGAGCCACTCGGCTCTTTTTACTTTATTCTCCTTCAAAGGCATCTTTAATATGGTCAAAGAAGCCTTTTTTCTTCGGATTGACTTTTAAATCACCTGCAGCTGCGAATTCTTTAAGCGCTGCTTTTTGGCGGTCGTTCAAGCCTGTCGGTGTTACGACATTGACGGTAACGTATTGGTCCCCAACTGCACCGCCACGAAGGCTCGGAGCTCCCTTACCACGTAGGCGGAATTTCTTACCAGTCTGAGTGCCCTCTGGGATAACCAATTCAACATCACCATGAACAGTTGGAATATCAACTGTATCACCAAGAGCTGCTTGGACAAAGTTGAGGTTTAGATTATAGAAGATAGTAGTTCCTTCACGTTCAAACTTATCGCTAGCTTCCACAGAAACTACTACATACAAGTCACCATAAGGTCCACCGTTAAAGCCTGCTTCACCTTGACCAGCTAGACGAATTTGTTGACCTGTTTCCACACCAGCAGGGATTTTCACATGTACGCTATGGGCTTGTTTTTCATGACCTGTTCCATGACATGTTGTACATGGGTCTTTGATTTCTTTTCCGCGACCGTGACAGACATCACAGGTTACTTGACGACGCATCATACCAAGCGGAGTCTGCGTATCGACATTAATGACACCAGCGCCATGACAGCGTCCACAAGTGACTGGACTTGTTCCTGGCTTAGCACCAGAACCGTTACATGTACTACAGCTTGCTTCACGATTGTACTTGACTTCTTTTTCAGCTCCGAAAATAGCTTCTTCAAAGGTCAAGTTCACACGATACTGGAGGTCATCCCCTTGACGAGGAGCGTTAGGATTTCGTGAAGCACCGCCTCCGCCGAAGAAACTTGAGAAGATGTCCTCAAAACCACCGAAGCCACCTGCTCCGTTGAAACCGCCAAAACCACCAGCACCACCAAAGCCACCGTTGGCTCCAGCCGCACCATATTGGTCATAGGCAGCTCGTTTTTGGTCGTCACTCAAAGTCTCATAGGCTTCTTGAACTTCCTTGTACTTTTCCTCAGCACCAGGCTCCTTGTTGATATCTGGGTGGTATTTTTTCGAAAGCTTGCGATAAGCTTTTTTGATCTCGTCTGCCGAAGCGTTTTTTGACACCCCCAGACGATCATAAAATTCAGTATTGTTCATACAAGATACCAAGACCGTAAAATTCGACTGAAAAATAGGAAATCTGACGCTGGAGCGATGCTCCTAGGCAGATTTATCTTTTTTCCGAGAATTTAGGTCGGGTTCAATTCCTTTCTTTTATATTGAGTAATAAATTTGGGAACCCGTGTTCAATTCCCTGAACACTCTTTGTTCCTTTCTATAATTTTTATGTAAATCTTTAGAGGCTGTTTTCTATACTCTGCTTCACTTGATCAAACTCTTCATCTGATAGAGTAAATATCAAATCCTCTTCAGCATACTCGTTCTGTTCTTTAAAATAGTTGTCCGTATTCTCTGCCAACCCTAAACCGAAAATCACTTTTCTTGCAAACTCTTGATGTGCAAAACCGATAGCCGTAATGATTTGTTTATCTTGGACAAGAACTTTCGGTTGGAAATTCTCACGTGGAAGAAATTCAAAATAGTCAAAGAAGTTTTGCCAAATTCCACCTGTAAATTTCGTGTCGTTCAACAAGCCTGCTTTCGCCAATAAAAGGGGCGCTGAAGAAATAGCTGCAATTAGGATATCTTGCTCATTAAGACTTCTCAAAAACGAGATCAATTTCTCATCTTGTAGAGCAGGACCTATATTTACCATTCCTGGCAAAATCACACAAGAATACTCTTCTATACGGATTTGATTCAATGTTTTCGTCGGTTGACAGGGCAAACCATCCTCAGAGACCACCATCGAATTCTCAGAAGCTACATAATCAATCGTGATATCAAAAGACAGAGCTATAGTACTCGTTAAAGCGCTTATCTCATAAAGAGAAAAATTAGGATAAATGACACAAAGTACTTTTTTCATACGTAACATCCTCTATCTTATCGAAAAACAGAGGCTGGGTTGCAACCTCTGGATTTCTTCTTATACTCGCCTGATTTTCAAGCTAGGGATAAAATAGTCCACTGGACTATTTTATTTCTCCGTAAACTCTCCGTCTACGACGTCATCGCCTGCGTTTCCTGTTGGTTGTGCGCCTTCTGCTCCTGCTTGAGCTTGTTGTGCTGCTGCAGCTTGTTCGTAGAGTTTAACAGCAAGTCCTTGAGCTTTTTCGTTCAATGCTTCAAGTTTTGCTTTCATTTCGTCCAAGTTGTTGTCTTCTTGAGCTTTCTTAAGGTCATCAAGGGCAGCTTGGGCAGCGTCACGTTCTGCGTCGAATCCTTTGCCTTCAGTTTCCTTGATTGTCTTTTCAGTCGCAAAGATCGCTTGGTCTACTTCGTTACGAAGGTCAACTTCTTCTTTACGTTTCTTATCTGCTTCAGCATTAGCTTCTGCATCTTTCATCATGCGGTCGATTTCTTCATCAGTCAAACCTGAGTTCGATTGGATCACAATAGTTTGTTCTTTTTGAGTTCCAAGGTCTTTAGCTTTAACAGACACGATACCGTTCTTGTCGATGTCAAATGTTACTTCGATTTGAGGAATTCCACGAGGTGCAGCTGGGATATCTGTCAATTGGAAACGTCCAAGAGTCTTGTTATCTGCTGCCATTGGGCGTTCACCTTGAAGAACGTGGATATCAACGGCTGGTTGGTTGTCTGCTGCAGTTGAGAAGACTTGTGATTTAGATGTTGGAATTGTTGTATTGCGGTCGATGAGTTTTGTGAAGACACCACCCATTGTTTCGATACCAAGTGACAATGGTGTTACATCCAGAAGGACAACGTCTTTAACATCACCAGTAATGACACCACCTTGGATAGCCGCACCCATAGCAACTACTTCGTCAGGGTTTACTGATTTGTTTGGTTCTTTACCAGTTTCAGCCTTAACTGCTTCTACAACAGCTGGGATACGAGTTGAACCACCAACAAGGATAACTTCATCGATTTCTGACAAGCTCAAACCTGCATCTGAAAGGGCTTGACGAACTGGAACTTTTGTACGTTCTACAAGATCACGAGTCAAATCGTCAAATTTCGCACGAGTCAAAGTCATTTCCAAGTGAAGAGGTCCAGCTTCACCAGCAGTGATGAATGGCAAGCTGATTTGTGTCGAAGTTACACCAGAGAGGTCTTTCTTAGCTTTTTCAGCTGCATCTTTCAAACGTTGCATTGCCATCTTGTCAGTAGACAAGTCAATACCGTTTTCTTTCTTGAATTCTGCTACCAAGTGGTCGATGATTTTTTGGTCAAAGTCGTCACCACCAAGTTTGTTGTCCCCTGCAGTTGACAATACATCGAAGACACCGTCACCCAATTCAAGGATAGAAACGTCGAATGTACCACCACCAAGGTCAAATACCAAGATTTTTTCTTCTTTGTCAGTCTTGTCCAAACCGTAAGCAAGGGCTGCTGCTGTTGGTTCGTTGACGATACGTTCTACTTCAAGACCAGCAATTTTACCAGCGTCTTTTGTTGCTTGACGTTGAGCATCGTTAAAGTAAGCTGGAACTGTGATAACTGCTTTAGTAACTTTTTCACCAAGGTAATCTTCAGCGTAGCCTTTCAAGTATTGAAGAATCATAGCTGAAATTTCTTGTGGAGTGTATTCTTTTCCGTTAGCAGAAACTTTTTCAGAAGTTCCCATCTTAGATTTGATAGAGATAACTGTATCTGGATTTGTTACTGCTTGGCGTTTTGCAGCGTCACCAACGATAATTTCTCCGTTTTTGAATGAGACTACAGATGGAGTTGTGCGGTTTCCTTCTGGGTTTGCGATGATTTTGCTTTCAGTTCCTTCAAGAACTGCTACTGCTGAGTTTGTTGTACCTAAGTCAATACCGATAATTTTAGACATGTGTTTTTCTCCTTAAATTTTAATTCGAGTTTTGATTTTTTGATATTTCCCTTAAGTGGTGGGGACGTGAGCAACTCCCTACGGGATTTCATCACTTATCTTTGAGCCTATTGTCTCAAAAATCCCCTGTTTCAGTAGCTTTTGCTACTGAAACTTTCACCACGATGGGAAATATCTTCCTTGCAAGCCTCCGGCTTGCCTCTTATCTTTCTTCATAGTTTATTGTCGTTTCGGACAAGGTTTCTATTATATATGTTGCAACCGTCAGAATTGCCTAATCGAACACGCCCTAAGCTCTGGGTAAAAAAGATAGATTTCCTTGTGTTCATCGAACACTTCGTCAATCTCCTATTTTTACTGTGAGCTTTTTACGGGCTTTGTATCTTAGTTGTACACCACTACCATTGCTGGGCGTAGGATGCGGTCATGGAGTTTGTAGCCTTTTTGGAAGACTTGGGCGATGGTATCTGCTGGGTGTTCATCGTCTGCTGGGAGAGTTTGGATGGCCATATGGTAGTTATGGTCAAATTCGCCATCAGCTGCAATTTCTTCGATTCCTTCTTCTTTCAAAGCGTGAATCAAGCTTTCTTGCACCATTTCCAAGCCCTTCTTCACATCATCTGTCAAACCTTCAACTGCGAGTGCACGCTCTAGGTTATCCAAAGAAGGGAGAATTGCTTTTGCCAAGTCCTGGCTACGGTAACGTTGCAAGTTTTGACGCTCTTCATTGGCACGGCGTTGGATATTTTGCATTTCCGCATGAGCGCGAAGGTATTTGTTTTCAAACTCATCTGCACGTTCATTTGCCAAGTCCAACTCAGACTTTTCAGGAGTTGTTTCTTCAGCTGTTTCCACAACTTCCTCTTCTTGGACTTCTTCTACTTCTTCATTTTTTATATCTTGGGCCATTTTCGCCTCCTTTAATGATTTCAATCTTAATGTACTTCGTAATGATTACTGCTGAGGTAGCGGTAAAAATCTGTCAACTTCATGGTCAAAACACGGTTGACCACATTGACTTGGTTGATTAGCTGTTGGTAATCCAGATTGACTGGACCCATAATCGCTAGAATTCCAACTCCCCGATAAGGAATGAGGAACTTGCTACTAATCACCGCTAGGTCGGCTAGACAGGACTCTTGACTGTCTGCAACACGAACGTTTTGCATCTGATCTTCACGCAGACCCTCACGAATCTCCAGAGCCACCTTTTGCGGTTGGTCAAAGAACTGATAAGCTGCCAGATTGGCAAAATTCAAGAGATTGACTTTGCCCGCCACCACAATGTTTTCGTTGAACATTTCCTTAAAGATATGTTCAAAGAGATCGATAACATTGTCCGTTGTTGTAAAGTAACGCTGGATAATCTGCGGAATCTCCGTCCGAATCTTGTAGTGAATATCTAGAACGGTGTGGCCGAGGAAACGTTCCTGAATGATGCTCTTCAGCTTCAGCAAATCCTCCTGCAAAAAGTTCCTTGGAATCAGAAACTGACTGGTAACCGTTCGAGACTCGTCTAGGGTGAATACCGCCAAGGCTGTATGTTGCCCCAAAACAACGATATCAAAGGCTGTCAAACGTTGCCTGCTCGGCTCAACATCCAGTGCTACTACCGTACAGCCACTCAAGTCTGTCAGCAGGTTAGCAGCCTCTTGCAGAATATCCTCCAATTTGAAGAATTCCTGATCAAAGGCTTTGACAATCTCATATACCTCATTTTCAGCTAGTCGGTCAAAATCCAGTGAGTGTTTCACATAGTACTGAAAACCAGCAACACTTGGCATCCGACCACTTGAAGTATGGGCCTTCTCAAGCAACCCTTGCTTTTCTAGAGCCGCCATGTCATTACGAATGGTTGCACTGCTAGAGTTAATAGACTCTTGCAAGGCTTTGGATCCGACAGGTTCGTGCGTTTTGGTAAAGATGTCAATAATCAGATTTAAAATATCCTGCTGACGCTCTGTAACCACCTCATCACTCCTCTCTGTCTGATCGATTAGCACTCGATACACTCAAGTGCTAACTTATGATTCTATTATACACCCTTAAAAGAGAATGTCAAGACAAAAACTCAAAAAATTAGCACTCTTTTGCCAAGAGTGCTAAAAATCAGTCTAAAGACCTAGAACCTTACTGTTTATCTACTCGGTATGCCCTTTTAAGCCTTAAATAGCCATGAATTAAATAAGAAATCATAAAGGCATATAGAGCAAAAATGACAAAGAAAGATTGCGACAGTTCTTCTCGAAACAAACTCATACAAACAACAAGACCACCTAAGAAAGTAGCTGCACATGAACGAAATCTATATCGCATAACTTCCCATCTGAGCCCCTTACTCATATAGACTTGATCCTCTGGAAGTATATTAGAAGCCGGTTTACGAAAAATTGAATAAAAACCTCTTTCTATCAATTCCCAACCTCTATTTCTAAAATCTTGCAGTTCATGCTTATATTTTTTAAGAAATCTAGAATCATAGATACGGTAGATGACATCGTCTGGTTGACATTGGTCAAAATAGAAAAAACCAAAACGACTCGTTCTATACCTCCAACCTTTCAAGTGCATCTCATGTAAATATTCTTCTTTCTTATCCTCATCAAGAATCGTAAAAATCCGAAATTGTAGTTTGCTTTTCATCATCGCACCTCCAAATTAGAAAACATGCATGGTTTTATTTATCAGATAATTCTTTCCACTTTTGAAACAATCTCCAAAAAATATAAGACATCTGAATCGAATGAACTATCAATAAAACACCATCTATTATAACAATCAAAAACATTTCCCAACTGAAAGAACTACCTCCAGTGACAAACTTTGAGAAAACCGGTAGTAGAGCTAAAAAGAGAAGCAAAATAGGAAGCATCCGCCTCGTTAAAATCCGTTTGACCATAGCTAGCTTCCCGGCCGCGTCATTATAAATTTCAAACTCGGCATCCAACTCAATTCCAGAATGAAGCTTTCTAAAGTAGGAAAAACCATTAAAGTCTGTAATATGCTCCCATCCACAGTCTTTAAATAATTGTAAATAGGAGGCTCTCTCTGATTTTTTCATAGGATAAAAGTCCAACTGATAAGACACCTGCTCCGGTTGGCACTTTTCAAAAGTATACTTAACCGCAACTACTAAGTTAGAGTAGGTCACTTCCTTGAGTTTCCAGCCCTCAGCATGCATTTTTCTAAGATATAAAGCCTCTCTATCATAATCCGCAATGGTAGCAATTCTATAAACAACCTTCTTTTCCATCATCTTTCCTCCAGACTGTTTCTATAGAGCCGTTCAATACGTTTCAATTCAATATCTAAGACTTTTCTTCCCAAGTCTGTAATCTGATAGATTTTACGCTTCTCCTCTTCTCGGACAAAGGAAATCAAACCATCCTTTTCCATTTTTGACAAGGTTCCATACATAGTTCCAGGACTAATCGAAACTTGCAAATCTGTCATCTCCTTGACCTTTTGCGTAATACTGTACCCATGACCTTCCTTTTGCAGACAGAACAAGATATAAAAGCCCGTTTCCGTCATCGGAAGATAAACTCGACGAATCTTATCCGTTAATTCCATTTATAGCTACCTCCTATCCAGTTCGATATATCGCACTTCGTTATATAAAATATATCACACCTCGATATAAAATACAAGAAAAAAAGATTATCCTCACGGACAATCTTCCTTCTATATTAGTATTAGTAAAGGTCTAAATAATTATCAATTTCCCATTGTGAAACGAAGGTTGCATAACTTGCCCATTCGATTCGTTTGGCTTCAAGGAAGCTAGTGTAGATGTGATCTCCGAGAGCTGCTCTGACAACCTCATCCTCTGTTAAAGCCTTCAATGCGTTGTGAAGGGTTGATGGAAGGTCTGTAATTCCAGCTTCTTTACGCTCTTCTGCTGTCATAATGTAGATATTTTCTTCGATAGGAGCTGGTGCTTCGATTTTATTTTCAATACCATGCAAACCAACTTCCAATAGAACTGCCATAGCGATATATGGGTTTGCCATTGGGTCCACCGAACGCAACTCAAGACGAGTTCCCATACCGCGTGAAGCAGGTACGCGCACAAGTGGCGAACGGTTACGACCAGCCCAAGCAATGTAAACAGGCGCTTCATAACCTGGAACCAAACGTTTGTATGAGTTAACCGTTGGGTTCATGATAGCAGTATAATTGTAGGCATGCTTGATCAAACCACCAAGGAAATGGTAGGCCGTTTCTGACAACTGCATTCCTTTTGGATCATTTGGATCAAAGAAGGCATTATTTCCTTCTGCATCAAACAAGGACATATTACAGTGCATACCTGATCCGGCAATACCAAATTTTGGTTTAGCCATAAAGGTTGCGTAAAGACCATGTTTGCGAGCAATAGTTTTAACCACGAGCTTAAAGATTTGAATCTTATCACAGGCACGGAGAACTTCATCGTACTTGAAGTCAATTTCGTGTTGTCCAACCGCAACCTCGTGGTGACTTGCTTCTACTTCAAATCCCATTTTGGTCAAGACATTGACAATTTCACGACGCGTATTGTCCGCAAGGTCAGTAGGCGCCAAATCAAAGTAGCCACCCTTGTCATTTACTTCAAGTGTTGGGTCTCCATTTTCATCCAACTTAAATAGGAAGAATTCTGGCTCTGGACCAAGGTTGAAAGATTTGAATCCTACTTCTTCCATGTGACGAAGAGCACGCTTCAAATTGCCACGAGGGTCACCTGCAAATGGTTCACCTTCTGTTGTATAGACATCACAGATCAAACCTGCAACACTTCCATTTTCATCTCCCCAAGGGAAGACTGTCCATGTATCCAAGTCAGGGTACAAGTACATATCTGACTCATTGATACGTACAAAACCTTCAATAGAAGATCCATCAAACATCGCCTTGTTTGACAAGACTTTATCTAACTGTTCATCTGTAGCAGGAATTTCGACGTTTTTCATGGTTCCCAAAATATCTGAGAACATAAGACGAATAAAGGTAACATTTTTTTCCTTGACTTCACGACGAATATCTGCAGCTGTGATTGGCATGAGTTTTCTCCTTAATGTATGACTACTTGCGGTTACCTAACCGCGACCAAAAGGTGACCGTACTGAAGCAAAGCGACCCTGTTGGAGGAGTTCATTGTGAAGTGCACGACGCACCTCAGTCTGACTCACCGCTTTCTTGGATTTCGCTTCACGTTCAGCATATTTTTTCTTAATGGCAGCGATATTATAACCTTCAGAGATATAATCTTTGATTTCAAGCAGACGATCCATGTCATTCAAGGAATACATGCGACGGTTCCCTTCGTTTCGATCAGGTTTAATCAACTCTTGATCTTCATAATAACGAATCTGACGCGCCGATAGATCGGTCAACTTCATAACACTGCCGATAGGAAAAACAGCCATATTTCGGCGAAATTCTTTTTCCTTCATTTACAATTTCCTTCTTTCTGTCTATTATAGTCTAAAAAAAGACAAACGTCAATTGATAATGTTATAAAATGTAACATTATTTTTCTTTTTTCTCTAAAAAGAGCCGAATACGATCAATATCGTAATTTACGAGAATTGCGACAAAAACTCCCATGAAAGTTTCTGATACACGCGCAAACACGTACAAAATTGTCTCACCGCTTGGAATTGATAGGGTAATAATTAACATAGCTGCTACACCACCTATAACACCTGCTTTGTTATTCATGGCTACGTTTGTCATAATGGTTAACATGGTGCAGATTGGAACAACAACCAAGGTCACCCAAAAAGCTTCGTGGAAAAAGGTATTTAATAGGAAGAAGAGGAGGGCATAGAGGCCACCGATACTATTTCCTAGAATACGTGAAGTTCCAAAATGAACACTCTTATCAAAACTCTCCCTCAGGCTAAAAACGGCTGTCAAAGCACCAATTTGAAGACCTTTCCAACCAAAAAAGCCAAAAATCAAGAGAACTAGAAAAACAGCAATACCTGTTTTAAAGGTTCGCATACCAAGTTTGAACTGGGATTTATCGAATTTATATTTTTTAAAATAACTCATAATCTCAACTTTCTATTTCCATTTTATCATAAATCGGTGATTTTTATGAGCAATAGTTGAGAGGAAGCGTTTTTATTTTCAGTAAAAGAAAAGAGGAACTTTCATCCCTCTCTTCTTTGATTTATTTATAAAATCTTATTTTTCTGTCAAGGCTGCAAGTCCTGGAAGAACTTTACCTTCAAGAAGTTCCATTGATGCTCCACCACCAGTAGAGATCCATGAGAATTTGTCTGCACGTCCAAGGTTGATTGCTGCGGCAGCTGAGTCACCACCACCGATGATTGATTTAACGCCTGGTTGTTTCACGATAGCGTCCATCACACCAATTGTACCAGCTTGGAAGTCTGGGTTTTCAAATACACCCATAGGTCCGTTCCATACAACTGTTTTTGCACCGGTCAAAGCTTCATCAAATTTAGCGATAGATTTTGGACCGATGTCAAGACCAAGGAAGCCTTCAGAAACTGCTTCACCTTCAGTGTCACGCACTTCAGTGTAACCAGCAAATGCGTTAGCTTCTTTTGAGTCAACTGGCAAGATCAATTTACCGTTTGCTTTTTCAAGAAGAGCTTTCGCAACATCCAATTTGTCTTCTTCTACAAGTGAGTTACCGATTTCGATACCTTGTGCTTTGTAGAATGTGTAAGTCATACCACCACCGATAAGAACTTTATCAGCTTTTTCAAGCAAGTTTTCGATAACACCGATCTTGTCTGAAACTTTTGAACCACCAAGGATCGCTACGAATGGACGTTCTGGAGTTTCAACTGCTTCTTGGATGTAGGCAATTTCGTTTTCAAGAAGGAAACCAGCAACTGCTTTTTCAACGTTTGCTGAGATACCAACGTTAGATGCGTGTGCACGGTGAGCTGTACCGAATGCATCGTTTACGAAGATACCATCTCCAAGCGATGCCCAGTATTTACCAAGTTCAGGATCGTTTTTAGATTCTTTTTTGCCGTCAACATCTTCGTAACGAGTGTTTTCAACCAAAAGAACTTGTCCATCTTCAAGAGCGTTGATCGCTGCTTCCAATTCAGCACCACGAGTTACACCTGGGAAAACAACATCTTGACCAAGTTTTGCTGCCAAGTCTGCTGCTACAGGAGCAAGTGATTTACCAGCTTTATCAGCTTCTTCTTTCACACGTCCAAGGTGAGAGAAAAGAATTGCACGTCCACCTTGTTCGATGATGTACTTAATAGTTGGAAGAGCTGCTGTGATACGGTTGTCGTTAGTGATTACGCCATCTTTCAATGGTACGTTGAAGTCAACGCGAACGAGGACTTTTTTACCTTTCAAGTCAACGTCTTTAACAGTAAGTTTTGCCATGTTACAAAAACCCCTTTATTTATTTTATTCGAAACTATTATATCACACTTTGGAAATATAAGGAAAGATTTCACAAGATTTTTCGATATTTAATCTTCATCTTCTTTTTTCTGTTTCAAGGTCAAGGCTAAACTAGCAAGACCAAGGCTGGCCAAGCCTGCTATTATGGCTTCATTAGCATCAACTGTTCCTGTATTTGGCAATTGTTTGCTTGCTTCTTCTGATTGAACTGCTGTATTTTGGGCTGGTTTTTCTTGTGTAGGCGCTACTGCTGGCTCTGTTTTTACTTTTGTTCCAATTTCAACAATTTCTGGAATGGCTTCTTGGATAACCTCTGTTGAACGAAGGCGACGCTGACCGTTTTCATCAACTTCAAAGACATGTCTTAATAGACCATCTCGTCCCTGTATGATGACTCGTTGTTCTCCAACTAGCAACTCAGAATTTTCATGTTCTTGACGGTCAAAGGCAATCTTTTCCTCTTGAACTTCCAATTTAGGAGCCTTTTGTTGGTCAGACGCTGGTTGATTAGAAGGTTTTGGAAGGTCTGTGTTTTGTGGTGCTGGATTGGCAGGGATGAGACCAGTACCTACTTCTACGATTTCAGGACTTGCTTCTTTCAAAACTTCTGTAGCGCGCAGCGTACGATTGCCTTGACTATCTACTTCAATCAAGCGACGAATTTGCCCCTCAACTCCTGCTTGGACAAGTTGACGTTGACCGACTGGGAGATTTGGATTTGTTCGTTCTTGGTATTCGAAAGCAAGACTTGTCTCTTCAATTTCCAATTTCGGAGTATCCACAACCAAATTCTTGACACCTTCAGTTGGTTCCTTACTTGAAATAACCTTTTCTACTGGTTTAGCAGGCTGTAGTTTTTCAGCAGACTCATAAACAAAGGCATAATGAGTGAAGTGTGGTGCTGTAAAGATGACATGACTATCCGTTTGTTCAAAAGCCAATTCTACTGCTTCTTTACCTTCAGGTAAGAAGAATACTTTCTTCACTTTCTTATCTTTTTCAATTGGGATTTTCACAATAGAAGCATAAGAGAGATCAATTTCTTGACCTTTTTCATCCAAACCTTCTATTTCAAAGACATGAGCATCTTCTCCTGCAAAGTACTTCTTCTCTTCAGCACTTGCTTGGACACGTTCTACTTTCAAGCCCTTGATAACAGTCTTTTCTTTATTTGAGAAGTGCACTTCAACACCTGTTTTACTATCAGAAAAGACTGCTGGTTTGTCTTCTTTCAATAAGGCAACCAGATCTTTTAGACTCTGTTTCGCTGTAGCAAGCTCTTCTGGACTCAAATCTACTTTTTCAACCAAGGCCTTGTTCTTCTCAAGAAGTGGAGCTAGGGCAGAACCTGAAGGATGGTTTGGTTTAGCAGCCAATAGTTCTTGAGCCTCACCTGTTAAGCGATCGAGTTCGGTCTTTTCTTCCGTAAATTTCTCTTGACCATTCAGAGCTTTATGAGCTTCTGTCAATTTATTAAGTCGGTCATTAACCTGATCTTGAGTGCTAGTTTCATGGTCTTTCAACACTTGTTCGGCCGCTTCAATTGCTTTCAAGAAGGCTTCTTTTACTTCTGGTGAAGCAAAGTTATAGACCACTTTATTCTTAGCTGCTTCAACTTCTGCTAATTTTTGTTTGAGATACTCATCGTTTAGTGCTGCTTTTGGCGATACCAAAACATCAAAGTTAACTTCATGCCCTTGATAATGAAGTGTCAAGGTTTGACGACCAGTCTTTTGAGCATCGTAACCAGAAATTTCAACTCCCTCATCAGTAAAGGAATGTTCTTCCATAGTGTCATTGCTATAAGACACTGCAAAGCGTCCTTCAGACAAGTCTAAGCTATCCCCAACTAGGTAATCTTTTTTCGGTTCCTGACTCACTTCAATTCCCAAAATAGTTTTCGGAGTTGCTTCATCTTGGCTAGTAACAGTCACTGATAAATTAGCGTTTACCGGTTGTCCCAAATATTGTAAAGTAAGATTTTGTTCTCCCTTATGATGCGTATCGAAGCCTGATACTGATACACCTGCGTGAGTTAGGCGAATGAGTTGGTCCTCAGCTCCTCCTTCATACTGAACTCGAAGAACACCACCTCTAAGGTCCAAATCTTCCCCTTCAGCATAACTTGTTTTCTTAGGTCCTGTTTCTAGGCTGACTGACTTGATTCTTCGATCATCTTTCGGAACAGTAACTGCAAGGACATTACTAATTTCCTTACCTGGCAACTGGGTACGGTAGTAAAGAAGACCCGATTGATTTGTCAAATCCAATGGTGAACTTGCTAGGTCACCTCCAACTTCACTCTTCAAGGTTGCAAGCGGAGTTTGAGAATTTGGATTGTCATAAACAGTAATGGTAGCTCCAGCTGGTACGTCTGCAAAGCCAACTTGTACCTTGTTATTGCCTAAAGTACGAGCTGCAGCCTTGGCCATCGGAATATTGACACTTTCAGTATCAAGCTTTTCATACATTTTCCAGTTATAGATACGAATAGCCTTCCATGGAGTTCCATTGTCAGAAGTGACAACATTCAAGCGCCAATCTTGAGCTGTGATTGGTTTATCAAGGGTAATATCTGTAACATGGGCTTTATTGCCACGGACTTCCTTAGCCAACTTCCATTGACCATCCACATCTTTATAATAAAGGTCAAAGTCTTTGGTATTCATCAAACCGTCGTTTACAGATTCTCCACCAGCTCCAGCATGGTCCATCACCCATCTAACAACTGTACGTGGCTTGGTCAAACGAATATCCACACTACCACTTAATTGTCCAGAAGACCACTTGTCTGAAAGACTGGTAATGGTACCATTCAACATACCTTCGATACCTTCCCCACCTTCAGTCTTAGGGAAAGTACTATCAATAACTGTTGCACCTGGTACGATATTTTCAGCTAGTGGTTTTGGTAGGCTGGTATCTTTTACAGTCATGCCCCAATCAAAGGTTGTTGTTGCAGCTTCTGAACGAACCCCATTTTTACCAACTGCGACAATCTTCAGTTCTTGAGTTGTACCTTGAGCACTTGCTGAACGGCTAACTTTTGGTAGATAAATAGTTGTAGAAGATGAACCTGTTAGTAATTTCCAGCTGTCTCCATCTTTTTCGTAAACTTCATAGAAATCTGCATCCTTGTTTCCTTCAAATTGCACAACCGCTTCTGCTTCTTGGGCATTTTTAAGGACTTGTTTGGCTACAGCTACTGTGGTTGGTGCCTGAGGAGCATCTTGATTATTGCTGATGGTCAATTGCCCAAGGTTGAATTGATAGCCTTTTAAGTCTTTGTCATTTTCAAAATAGAGTTTAATACCGTAAATTGTTTTGCCCGCCAAGGCACTCAAATCAAAATCATCGGTAGTCCAGTTATCTGAAACTGTCAATTCTTTACGGGCAGCTTCATCACCGTAGGTATAATCTTTCTTGGTTGCAAATTCTACATAAACCTTGGTACCCTTACCTCCTTTGTGGGCAACATGCAATTTGGTGGTATCTGTCACCTTCAAGCGAGTAGAGTACAAATTCACATCTTGCTTGGTCGCACCTGAAAGATCCCCTGCAAATTTGAGAGAAGTTCCACCATTATAAGCATCTTCAAAATCATAGCTTGCTTTCAACTTATCACCAGTTGATTTTTGCCACCAGCGCCATGTTGGAAGAACACCTGAAACTGAACGGTAATTCCACTCAGAATCCTTAGAAACCTTACCATCTACGAACCATTTTCTACCGTGACCTGTATTAAAGGAAGTAGTAAAGGTATGACCTACTGCTGGCGTGCGGTCCGCAACTAGGTTAGCAATCCCATACCAATCTTTGTCACCTGGTTTTTGGCCAGTAGGATCACCTTGATAACCTGTAAAGAAGATATCTTCATTCTTATGATAATCTTCACCAGTTTTTCCTAAACTTGTAATGGTATCTGGGGCGAACAAACCAAGAGAAAGGCGTAATTTCCCATTTTCATCTAAAATGTCATTCCATTTGACCTTGGTCTTGTAGGAACCACCCTGTTGCAATTCCAAACCTGCAAATACATCATAAGGATTACGGCCAATCCAGTTGGCAGTTGTAATAGTGTAATCATTCTTAGCCTTATCCCAGTTAAAGTTAGCAAAGAAGTTATCTGCTGGAACCTTATCTCCTTCTGGTTGCATGAATTGGTAGTTGTATTCTCCCAAACCATCTTGATGGTAACGTCCATAGTTATAAGTCATGGCATCGTACCAAGAATACTTGATTGGATGGTTTACCTTAGCAGCATACTCCTTGGTATAGAGCATAAACTGGCGCATCTTTTCTCCAAGAGGTTCAACCAAATCCCCAGTTGTTTCTTGGTTAATGAAATAGCCATCATAGCCATAATACTTGGCCATATCCACCAATTTACGGGCAATTGGGAAGCTACCATCTGGGTCTTGCTTCAAAGCTTCAGCAAATTTTTCTTGATCTGCAATACTATTAGACCAGTTGAAGAAGAGTGTACCATATACAGGAACCCCGTTACGGTGACCTGCATCAATAACGTCAGGAGTTGGTACGAGACCTTCCCAGAAGACCATTGAATCTAGATATTGCCAATAGTCAAAAGCATAGGCCTTGAACTCTTCTCCACCAACAGAAGCGTGGTCTTTTGCTTTAGAATTGGTGTTGGATAGGGCTTGTACTTTTGCTTCCTTGCTAGCTTTTTCATTAACCAAATGACCTGTCCGACGTGAAGCGAGGGCAACAGATCCGCGGTTAATAGCGTCATCTTCACGAGCTCCTGGTTCCCATTTCAACAATTCATCCCAAGAATTAAATTTGATTTCCTTTGGTTTTAATGCTTTTTCCGTATTTTTAGGGACATCTGGCTGAACTTCTTTTTCAGTCTTATTAGCTTCTGCTGCTGGCTTAGACTCATCTCCTTGGCTAGTTGCTTCGGGCTTTGCTTCTATTTCCTTGTCAGACTTAGGTTTTGCTTCTGCAGATGGTGTTTCTGTAGCCACCTCACTTGCTTTTTCCTCTGGTTTAGCTGCGCTAGCTGCTTCTGCGGTTTCAGTAGTTGCAGCTTCATTGCTTGCTGGCGAAGCAGTTTCAGATGCTGTCGCTGCTCCTTCTGCCTTTTCTGGCTTATTTTCTCTAGCATGTTCTCCTTCATGCTGCTTGTCAGCTTCATTAGTTGGATGCTCACTCTCTCCTGAAACAAGCTCTGTATTGGCTCCATTATTTTCAGGAACTGCCGTTTCTTCTGCCAAGGCTGGACCAGCAAACAAAACAGCCCCAATCATCAGCGAGCAAGCCCCTACTGATAACTTACGAATACTGTAACGACAACGTCTTTCAAAAAATAGATTCTTCATTTTCTCCTCCTAAAAGATTGATTTTGTTGCATAAAAGAAAGCGCTTAACTTTCTTTATAAAATTTTTATCCCAATCACAGGGACCAAGATAATTCCTCCCTCATTTTAAAATATTTCTTTTAAATGTCAATATATAAAAGGAAATACCTATATCTAGGTTAGAAATTGGTAAAATTAATATAATTAAGGCCCATTCTAACGAATTTTCTTTCAAAAATCTTAGCTTAACACTTGTTAGATTTACTTTTATCCTTTAAAATAGAATAGGAGAAATTCCGTTATTATTTTTCGGAGGAAAAAGAAATGTCCATTAATTGGCAGGAAATTTTATTTCACTTTTTAGGTGGTCTGGGACTATTCCTATATAGTATCAAGACCATGGGAGACGGTTTGCAACAAGCTGCTGGAGATCGCCTTCGTTTTTACATTGACAAGTACACTAGCAATCCCTTTCTAGGTGTTCTAGTCGGGATTGTCGTAACTGCCCTGATTCAGTCAAGTACAGGGGTTACAGTTATCACGGTTGGACTGGTCAGCGCTAGTCTTCTCACTCTTAGACAGGCTATCGGAATTATCATGGGAGCCAACATCGGAACCACCGTTACTTCCTTTATCATCGGTTTCAAGCTTGGCGAGTATGCTTTACCCCTGATTTTCCTTGGAACCATGTTCCTCTTCTTTACAAAAAACAGAACAGCAAACAATATCGGGCGCATCCTATTTGGTGTAGGGGGAATCTTCTACGCCCTCAACCTCATCAGTGCCGGTATGAGTCCGCTTAAAGATTTACCACAATTCAAGGAATACATGGTAACCTTGGGACAAAATCCTGTGTTGGGAGTTTTTGCCGGTGCAGTGATTACCGTCCTCATCCAAGCTTCTTCTGCGACAATCGGGATTTTGCAAGGGCTCTATGCAGGTGGCTTCCTTGACCTTAAAGGTTCTCTGCCAGTTCTCTTCGGGGATAATATCGGGACAACTTTAACAGTTATCATCGCTGCAGCTGGAGCCAATGTCTCTGCAAAACGCGTTGCTGCAACCCACGTCACATTTAACGTATTAGGAACTATCCTTTGCTTAATCTTATTAGGCCCCTTTACTGCAATGATTGAGTACTTCCAAGCACTCCTTCACCTCTCACCTGAGATGACTATCGCCTTCTCGCACGGTGCCTTTAACGTAAGTAACACCATTGTACAATTTCCATTCATCGGAGCCTTGGCCTACTTTGTTACCAAGCTCATCCCTGGCGAAGATGAAGTTGTCAAGTACGAGCCACTTTATCTTGATGAGCATTTGATTAAACAAGCACCATCAATCGCTCTCGGAAATGCCAAAAAAGAACTCCTTCACTTGGGAAATTATGCTTCTAAAGCCTTTGACCTTTCATACAACTACATCATTGACCTCAATGAAAAGGTTGCTGAAAAAGGCCACAAGACGGAAGAAGCCATCAATACCATTGATGAAAAATTGACTCGTTACCTTATTACTCTTTCAAGTGAAGCCCTTAGCCAGAAAGAAAGTGAAGTGCTGACCAACATCCTTGATTCATCCCGTGATTTGGAACGGATTGGGGATCACGCTGAGGCCCTAATCAATCTGACTGACTACCTTCAACGTAAAAATGTTGAGTTTTCTGAAGCTGCTTTGCAGGAATTGGCTGATATCTATCAAAAAACCACTGGCTTTATCAAGGATGCCCTTGATAGCGTGGAAAACAATGATATTGAAAAAGCTCAAAGTCTGATTGAACGCCATAAAGAAATCAACAATATGGAGCGTGTTCTCAGAAAGACCCACATCAAACGCCTCAACAAGGGTGAGTGTTCAACACAAGCTGGGGTCAACTTTATCGACATCATTTCCCACTATACTCGTGTATCTGACCACGCCATGAACCTTGCTGAAAAGGTCATCGCTGAACAAATCTAATATCCAAGAAGCTATCCTAAATGGGATGGCTTTTTCTTCTCCTAATCAAGAATTACTCTTCTACCATATAGAAAAATGCTTTGATTCACAATGGAATCAAAGCATTTTAAAGAGCTCCCCATACATAATCGCAGAAGCCGCAGTTCCTCTGTACTTTGCTTCTTCTCTTTTGATAAAGCGAGCTAAGTTGAGCAACTCAGGTGCCGGATGTTTGGGATTTAGGAGCAATTCACGATTGACCAGACCTGAGAGACGAACTGCCAGCAATTGCTCATTTGTAGTAGGCAGTTTTTTAGCAGTCTCTAGGAGAGCAGCAACTAAATCTTCACTCAAATCATGTCGAGCATGATTGTAAAGATCTTTTACAAGGCTTTCTAGGTTTGGTTCTACTACCATCCCTACCACCTCCCTTATGGTTTAATAATTTTTAATCAAATCAACCGTTGAACGATCCAATTTTTTCACCAAGGCTTGCAAGAAAGCTTGAGCTTCTAAGAAGTCATCCATAGCGTAGAGGGTTTGATGAGAATGGATATAACGAGCGCAAACACCGATTGTTGTAGATGGGACACCACCATTTTTCAGATGAGCTGCGCCAGCGTCTGTTCCGCCTTTTCCACAGTAGTATTGGTACTTGATACCAGCTTCTTCAGCCGTTGTCAAAAGGAAATCCTTCATTCCTGGGAGAAGCAAGTGACCTGGGTCGTAGAAACGAATCAAGGTTCCATCTCCAATCTTGCCTTGACCACCATAAACATCACCAGCAGGTGAGCAGTCAACTGCTAGGAAGACTTCTGGATCAAACTTAGTTGTAGATGTATGAGCACCACGAAGACCAACCTCTTCTTGGACGTTAGAACCCAGATAGAGTTCATTGCCAAGTTTTTGACCTGACAGGGCTTCCGCCAACTCGCTAACCATAAGAACACCGTAGCGGTTGTCCCAAGCTTTTGAGATGATATTTTTTTCATTGGCTGTCAAGATTGCAGAACTATCTGGTACGATGGTATCGCCAGGACGGATGCCAAAGCTTTCTGCCTCAGCCTTATCCGCAAAACCGCCATCAAAGACGATATCTGCAATAGCTGGCATGGTTGGTCCGCCCTTACCACGAGTCAAATGTGGCGGAACAGAACCCGAAATCACAGGAATTTCACGACCATCACGAGTCAAGAGTTTGAAACGTTGGCTGCTGACTACCATAGGATTCCAACCACCGATTTCTACGACACGGAAGGTACCGTCTGGCTTAATCTCGCTGACCATAAAACCAACTTCATCCATGTGAGAAGCGACCAAGACGCGCGGCGCATCCGCAGCTTCTGAATGTTTAATCCCGAAAATACCACCCAAGCCATCTGTCACCACTTCATCCACGTGTGGTGTCAACTTTTCACGAAGATAAGCACGGACAGGCGCTTCATGACCTGAGATCGCAGCAAGTTCTGTTACTTCTTTGATTTTTGAAAATAATGTTGTCATTTCAGTTCCTTCTTTCTTTCATCCATTTTACCACTTTTTATAGGAGAAGGATAGCGGGAAGGTGGATTTCTAAATTAGTATCTTAGTCTTTCTCTATCTTAGAAAAGGATAGTATTCTCTTGCATATGAAGTGAAATCTAAGAGATATTCCAAGATTAATCAAATCTTTAATTTCCAAACGAAAAACAACTCTGGATTGTGATTATTTGTATTTTCATGAAAATTGCAGAAAATAGTTGACTTTCCTTCCCTCTTTCTTTAAAATAGTACAAAACTAGGAAAAGGAAAAAATCATGACAAAAACAATTCTTGTTACAGGTGGAGCTGGCTATATTGGCTCCCATACCGTTAAAGCTCTTTTAAATGCTGGCTATCAGGTGCATGTCCTCGATAATCTCTCTACAGGAAATCGTTCGGCTGTGGATAGTCGTGCTAGCTTTAAACAACTGGATGTTTATGATGCTAGTGCCCTAAAAGCCTATTTAGAAGAAAATCAAATTGATGCTGTTCTACATTGCGCAGGTGAAATTGTTGTGAGCGAAAGTATTGAAAATCCAAGCAAATACTTCACTGCCAATGTTGCTGGTATGAACCAAGTTCTCAAAGTCTTATCTGAAGTGGACATCCAAAAAATCATGTTCTCTTCGACTGCATCTCTCTATGGTAATAACTGTATTGACAAGCCAGCAACTGAAGATACCCTGCTCGACCCTGTCAACCCTTATGCAGAAACAAAACTGATGGGTGAACGAATGATTTACTGGATGGCCAATCGCTACGATTGGAAATATGTCATTTTCCGTTACTTTAATGTAGCTGGAGCTGAAATGGATGCTTCAAACGGTCTGCGTGTGAAAAATCCAACTCATATCATTCCAAATATCAACAAGACCGCATTGGGACAAAATGATAGCTTAAAAATATTTGGAGATGACTACGATACACGTGACGGTTCATGTATTCGGGATTACATTCATGTATTGGACCTTGCACAAGCCCACGTTAAAGGGATGAACTATCTCTTTCAAGAAAACAGTTCTTCTCAAATCTTTAACTTAGGAACTGAGAAAGGCTATACTGTCAAAGAAATCTTTAAAACTGCTGAAGAATTGCTGGATCAAAAAATCCCACACGAGATTGTTGCTCGTCGTGCTGGTGACCCAGCTAGCGTCCTAGCAGACGCATCAAAAGCTAAACAATACCTTGATTGGAAGGCTAGCTACTCCCTCGAAGATATTATTTTATCTGATTATCGTTGGCGTGTGAAAGAGGGGAAAAACATTTTGGAATAAGAAAACAGAGGAGAAAGTCCTAGTGCTCTCTCCTTGTTTTATTCATTAAATTGTCAGAAAATTTATTGACAGATTAAAGAAATCGTGTTACAGTAATATCCGCAGGTATCTTTCGATACCAAATCTACATGAAAGGACGGGGCATGAAACTTTCTCATTATTTAATTGGCTTACTTCTACTCCTAGTCTTTCTCTCTATTAGCATTGGGACCAGTGATTTTTCATGGGGAAAACTCTTTGCTCTGGATCATGAAACTTGGCTTCTCTTTCAAGAGTCCCGTCTTCCAAGGACGATTAGCATTCTCCTGACTGCCTCTAGTATGAGTATGGCAGGACTTCTCATGCAGACTATCACTCAAAATCAGTTTGCTGCTCCAAGTACAGTTGGAACGACTGAAGCCGCCAAACTAGGAATGGTACTGAGCCTCTTTGTCTTTCCGTCGGCTAGTCTGACCCAAAAGATGGTCTTTGCTTTTGGATCATCCATTGTATTCACCCTCTTCTTTCTGGCCTTTATGACTATTTTTACCGTAAAGGAAAGGTGGATGTTGCCCTTGATTGGGATCATTTATAGTGGGATTATCGGTTCTGTGACAGAAGTTATCGCCTATCGTTTCAATCTGGTTCAGAGTATGACTGCTTGGACCCAGGGCTCCTTCTCCATGATTCAGACCCATCAATATGAGTGGCTCTTCTTAGGCCTCATTATCCTGATAGCCGTTTGGAAATTGTCCCAAACCTTTACCATCATGAATCTGGGCAAGGAAACCAGTGAGAGTTTGGGGATTTCTTACTCCCTACTTGAAAAACTGACCCTCTTTCTGGTTGCGCTAACGACAAGCGTCACCATGATTACCGTAGGTGGCTTACCTTTCCTCGGAGTTATTGTTCCCAATCTTGTTCGCAAGCGTTATGGAGATAATTTGAGTCAAACCAAACTCATGGTCGTACTGGTCGGTGCCAATCTGGTTCTGGCCTGCGACATCCTCTCTCGAGTCTTGATCCGACCCTATGAGCTATCTGTCAGTCTCCTACTAGGAATCATCGGTAGCCTTGTCTTTATTCTACTTCTCTGGAGAGGGGGACGAAAAGATGCCGTCTAAAAGCAAACATACCAAGCTCTTCTGGCTTCTCATTATTCTGGCAATCGGAGCTTGTCTTCTCTACTTTTGGCCCATCACCCACCTGTCTGCCTTTGCCTGGAAACTGCGTTCCCAAAAAATCATCGTTTATCTCTTGGTAGCCATCGCGACAGGGATTTCGACCATTAGTTTTCAAACCCTGACGGAAAATCGCTTCCTGACACCTAGTATTTTGGGAATCGAATCTTTCTACGTCCTACTACAAACCCTACTACTGGTTTTTGAAAGCAAATTTCTTCAACTTGGGAAGTCTCCTATCTTAGAATTTCTAGTCTTGCTTTTGCTTCAATCCCTCTTCTTTCTCGCCTTACAAGGCTACTTGAAGGCACTGATGAAGCAAGACCTGGTCTTCATTCTGCTAATCTGTCTAGCCCTCGGAAGTCTCTTTCGAAATATCAGTACCTTCCTCCAAGTCCTGATGGATCCAAATGAATACGATAAACTGCAGAACAGTCTCTTTGCCTCCTTTCAGCATCTCAACACTTCCATCCTAGCCATCGGTTCTCTGATCATACTCATCTTGACAATCTTTTTCTTTCGAAAAGCAGTCATTCTGGATGTCTTGCACCTACAAAGAGAAACGGCTCAGATACTGGGACTCGATGTTGAAAAAGAACAGAGAGAGCTCCTCTGGGGCATCGTGCTTTTGACTTCAACGGCTACTGCCTTGGTAGGGCCTATGGCCTTCTTCGGCTTTATGCTGGCCAACCTCACCTACCTGATTGTCAAAGATTATCGGCACAAGTTGCTCTTTATCGTAGCCGTTCTAATTGGATTTATTAGTTTGACCTTGGGGCAAGCCCTGATTGAACGAGTCTTTGCACTAGAAATTCGCATCAGCATGATCATCGAGAGCGTGGGTGGCTTCTTATTCTTTATCTTACTTTATAGGAGGGCGCGTCGGTGAAACTGAAAAACATTGACAAATCCATTCAAAAACAGGATATTTTGCAAGGCATTTCGCTTGAAGTCAGTCCTCAGAAACTGACAGCCTTCATTGGTCCAAATGGTGCTGGAAAATCGACTCTCCTCTCCATCATGAGCAGACTGACCAAGAAAGATCAGGGAATTCTCAGTATCAAAGGCCGTGAAATCGAGAGTTGGAATTCGCAAGAACTGGCTCAAGAACTGACTATCCTAAAGCAGAAAATCAATTACCAAGCCAAATTGACTGTTGAAGAACTGGTCAGTTTTGGACGTTTTCCCTACAGCCGAGGTCGACTGAGACCAGAAGATTGGGAAAAAATCCGAGAAACTCTGAACTATCTGGAACTGACCAACCTAAAAGACCGCTACATCGATAGCCTGTCTGGAGGCCAGCTCCAACGGGTCTTTATCGCTATGGTACTGGCCCAGGATACAGACTTTATCTTGCTAGACGAACCACTCAACAATCTCGATATCAAGCAAAGTGTTAGTATGATGCAGATTCTCAAGCGACTGGTGGAGGAACTCGGCAAGACCATTATCATCGTCCTCCACGATATCAACATGGCCAGTCAGTATGCAGATGAAATTGTCGCCTTCAAGGACGGTCAAGTCTTTAGCAAGGGAAGAACAGATCAAATCATGCAGGCTGACCTGCTCAGTCAACTTTACGAGATTCCCATCACGCTGGCTGATATCAATGGCAAAAAGATCTGCATCTATAGCTAGCAACTCAGAAACTCGAGTTAGAAGAAACTTTGTCTCTTAGTCAATAAAACCTAGAGACTCCCTAAATCGTTATCACATTTTAAAAAGGAGAAATCATGAAAACATCCCTTAAACTTTACCTCACTGCCCTAATAGCTAGTTTCTTGCTCCTACTTGGTGCATGTAGTACAAACACAAACTCAAGCACTAGTAAGTCGGAAACAAGCAGCTCTGCTCCAACAGAAGTGACTATTAAAAGCTCACTGGACGAAGTCACACTTTCAAAAGTCCCTGAAAAGATTGTGACCTTTGACCTCGGTGCTGCGGATACTATTCGCGCTTTAGGTTTTGAAAAGAATATCGTCGGAATGCCTACAAAAACTGTTCCGACTTATCTTAAAGACCTAGCTGGAAAAGTTAAAAATGTTGGTTCTATGGTTGAGCCAGACCTAGAAGCCCTTGCTGCTCTTGAACCAGACCTAATTATCGCTTCACCACGTACCCAAAAATTCGTAGATAAGTTCAACGAAATCGCTCCGACTGTTCTCTTCCAAGCAGGCAAAGATGACTACTGGACTTCTACCAAGGCTAATATCGAATCCCTAGCAAGCGCCTTCGGTGAAACTGGTACACAGAAAGCCAAGGAAGAATTGGCCAAGCTAGACAAGAACATCCAAGAAGTCGCTACTAAAAATGAAAGCTCTGACAAAAAAGCCCTTGCCATCCTCCTCAACGAAGGAAAAATGGCTGCCTTTGGTGCCCAATCTCGTTTCTCTTTCTTGTACCAAACCTTGAAATTCAAGCCAACTGATACTCAATTTGAAGATTCTCGCCACGGACAAGAAGTCAGCTTTGAAAGTGTCAAAGAAATCAATCCTGACATCCTCTTTGTCATCAACCGTACCCTTGCCATCGGTGGGGACAACTCTAGCAACGACGGTGTCCTAGAAAATGCCCTTATCGCTGAAACTCCTGCTGCTAAAAATGGCAAGATTATCCAACTAACACCAGACCTCTGGTATCTAAGCGGAGGCGGACTTGAATCAATCAAACTTATGATTGAAGACGCACAAAAAGCCTTGAAATAAGCTACTTTAAACTCAATCACATCTTTACATGATAAAACGCATCCTATCAAGCTCACTCAAACCTGATAGGATGCGTTTTTTATCATTTCACTAAAATATTTTTACCCAGCCTCATTTTTCTTCTTGATTTCGTTTAAGGGAAAAATGGTCTGGGACGGGGTCCTTACCTGTTTTCGACCAGGGGTGGCAACGTAAAATCCGAGCCAAGCCCATCAAAACACCCTTGAAGCCATGTTTCTCAATAGCCTGAATCATGTAGTTGGAACAAGTCGGCTCAAAGCGACAAGAGGGTGGAAAGGCTGGTGAGATAAACCGTTGGTAAAAGCGCACAGGCGCTATTAAAAATCGTTTCATTATTTCTTGGTTACAGCCATGGTGTGTAGTTGGCTGATTTCTTTTTTATTAAGACGACGGGATTCTCCTGGACGGAGTCCTGTCAAGTCTAGATGTCCAAAACGGGTACGTGACAACTTGTCCACTTGAAGACCGACAGCTTCAAACATCTTTTTAACCTGGTGGTTACGCCCTTCATGGATAGTCAACTGCACCACAGAGCGGTTTTTGACTGGATCCACTTTGAGAATCTCATAGACAGCCGGCTTGGTTTTCTTACCATCAATCTCAAGTCCACGGGTCAAGGGGCGGAGATTATCCTTATTGGCCACACCTTTAACACGCGCGACATAAACCTTGTCAATCTCATTACGAGGGTGAATCATTTCATCCGTAAAATCCCCATCATTGGTCAAAATCAAGACCCCTGATGTATCCCAGTCCAAACGACCTACAGGGTAGATGCGCTCTTTCACGTTGGGCAAGAGGTCGACAACCGTCTTGCGGCCCTTGTCATCTGTCACACTGGAAATGACACCGCGTGGTTTGTTAAGCAGATAATAGACCTTTTCTTCGTTGTAGATAGGTTGACCTTCAACTTCGACCTTGTCGCCTGACTTGATAGTGGTTGCTAGTTCACGTACCACTTGGCCGTTAACCGTCACCAAACCTTGCTTGATCAACTCTTCTGCTTTTCTCCTACTGGCCACACCTGCGTGGGCAATATACTTATTGATTCTCATCTTCTTCTATCCTTTCACCAAATAATTGGCTTTCTTGGGCTTGAATCTCAAGCTCATCAATCACTGGTAATTCTTCCAAATGATTTATCCCCATGTAATCTAGGAAATAATCTGTAGTCACATAGAGGTTGGGGCGACCCAACACTTCTTTTTTCCCGTCTTCTCGTATCAAGTCAAAGGCCTGCAACTTTGCCAAGGCCCCACTCGAGTTGACACCACGGATGGCATCAATCTCTATCCGTGTGATGGGCTGTTTGTAGGCAATGATGGACAAGGTCTCAAGGGCAGCCCGAGATAAACTCTGGTTGATAGGCGCCTTAGAGTATTCCTTCAAAATCTCTGCAAATTGAGGCTTGGTCACCAATCTATAAGCTCCCCCTGTCTCAATCAGAGCCAAACTGGAATCTGGGTCCTTTTCATACTTCTGGGCTAATTTTTCTAAACTCTGTTGGATGCCTGTCGGTGGCAGAGAGAGGAGCTCAGCTAACTGGCGGACTCTAATCCCATCTTCACCCGCTACAAACAAGAGCGCTTCTATTTTTGCTAAAGTACTCATCTTTCCTCTCTATCAAGTCTAGCTTTGCGCCACTTGACTTTCTTCCTTCTTTTCCATGAGATAAATATCTCCGAAACTTTCCTCTTGCACAAGAATCAGCTCCTGGGTTTTGATTAACTCTAGGGTTGCCAAAAAGAGGGTGATGACCTCTTGGATATTCTGGGCTTCCTTGAACAAATCCTGCAAGCGCAACTGATCTCGTCCAGTCAAGGACTCTTTCACGATGACCATCATGTCCTCAATCTTATACTCATCCCGCAAGATGGTCGTGTGATTTTGTGCAAACTCCTCTTTTTTCTTTGCTAGGATATTTGAAAAAGCCAAAAAGAGGTCAATGGTCGTCCTGTCATGCACAAGCTCCGCATCTTCGTAAATCAACTCTGTCGGTGCTTTGGAATAGTACTGGGCCCGTTCTTGGTGCTTGGCTTCCAAATGCTCCCCCAAGAGCTTGAATTTGCGGTATTCTTCGATTTGAGAGAGAAGATCCTGCTCCAGGTCATCCTCCAAGTCTGTCACTTCCGCTACCTTTGGCAAGAGCTTGCGACTCTTGATCAGCATGAGCTGACTGGCCATCACCATGTACTCGCCCGTCACTTCCAGACGCATGGCTTGCAGGGTTGAAACATAGGCTAGATACTGTTCGATGACTTCCGTAATGGGCACATCGTAGATATCCATCTGGTACTTAGAAACCAGGTGCAAGAGCAAGTCCAGGGGCCCTTCAAAATCTTTTAGTTTAATATCCATTATCTATATTTTTCTAAGGTCAGGACTGTTTTTAATCCTAATTTTTTTGCAATTTCGTACAAATCGACCTTGTTTTCTATTTGTCTTAGAATGAACTGTTCCCGTAGGGCTTGAGCTGATAGTGCTGGAAAACCTTTCTCCTTGACAAAAGCTTCTAACTGACGGAAGGCCCACTGACGGGAATAGGCTTTCCCTCCCCTTTCAAAGAGATAGGTCTGGCCCATCAAGGGTTCCAATTCTGAAAGCAAGGTCGTGGGAATGGTCACAATCCTCTGTTGGGAAGCCTTCTTGATTCGCAACACCTGAAAATCCAGATTGATATCCTCAACCTTGAGGGCTAAAATCTCACTGGGCAAGAGCCCCATTTCTAAGATAAGAAGAGCCAGTAAACGCCCCTCTGGATAGTCACTTTCCTGCCAAAAAGAGTCTAGGTTTAACAGTTCTGGTTTTGCGGTCTTCTTTTCAGCTTGTTTGGCTAATTCCAAACGATAAAAGCTATCCACTTCTCCTTTTTGATAGAGAAAGTAGAGAAATTGGTTACAGGCCGAAATCTTCCGCTTCTGGGCGCTGATTTTTAGATTGGCTAGCTGAGCTTGGTAAATCTTGAGACTGGTCTCAGAAATCCGCTCTCCTATAATATCTAAAAATTGTTCCAAATCATACTTATAGGACTGCTTTGAGTTGACAGACAAGCCCTGCTTTTCTTCTAAAAAGGCTGAAATCCTATCTCTCATTTGCATCGAATCTCATATTCCTTACTAAAGTCATGCAAGAGGGCATTGACTGCCTTGAGGATAGACTTGCGCGTGATAATTCCTTGGAAAATACCAGACGCATCTACAACCGGTAAGAAAGACTCATCTACCAGCTTGTGCAAGACCTCCGTAATGGTGAAATCAGGCGAGACGACCGCTACGTCCGTTCTCGTCATATGAACAATATCCGTATCTGCCATGATTTCTTGACTCAAATCATGCTCCATCTGATAAGCCATAATATCTCTGAGCCCAATCGTTCCAACAAACTGTTTTTCATCTGTCACAACGGGAACACGGGTGTAGGTCATCTGACTGAGCAAGAGGGTCGCATGATCCGCATTGTGGGTATCAATCAACACGGCCAGATTTCCAGCAGGGGTCAAAAAAGTTTCCTCCTGCCCCAACAAGAAAGTCTCAAACTCCTTGGCAATCATCGGCTAAACTCCTTGGACAAGCCCGGATACACCTCATGGTCTCGTGTCAAAAAGTCCACTTTGAAATAACTATCATCAATCTCCACACGAGCATAGAGACATTCTCTGATGGTCCCACGTGGTTGACTGATAGAACCTGGATTTAGAAAGAGTGTCTTGCCTTCCATCCAAGCACTTGGCACATGCAAGTGACCATAGAGACAGATATCGGCCTCTTCTTCCTGAGCCCAGTAGTCCAACTTTTGAAAGTTGAAATTGATGTCAAACAAGTGACCATGGGTTTGGATAATCTTGGTCGAACCAAGCTCGGTCACCAAACGTTCTGGGTAGCCGGCGTAGAAGTCCATGTTCCCTTTAACAACACGGATGCCTTCCCAAAGGGGAGAATCAGGACGCAGTTCAGAATCGCCGTTATGAAAAACGGCATCAACTTTGCCTACATAGCGATCACGGATTTCTTCCACAATCAAGCTATCGCCATGGGAATCGCTCATTACAATGATGGTTTGCTTTGCCATGATGGAAATACCTCCAAAAGTTTCTTAACGGCTAAGGCACGGTGAGATTGACTATTTTTTTCTTCAAGGGTTAATTCAGCTGAGGACTTGCCTGTCTCTCCTACAAGGAAGAGAGGGTCATAGCCGAAGCCATTTTCACCCTTAGGTTCAAAGTTAATGTATCCTGGCCAGTCTGCTTCAACAACCAAACTTTCCTTGTTTGGGCTGGCTACGACTAGGGTTGTATGGAATTGAGCCGAACGGTCCTTGAGTTCAAAGACCATGGCCAATTCGTGCAAGAGTTTGGCATTGTTTTCACGGTCAGTAGCTCCCACACCTGCGAAACGAGCTGACCAGACACCTGGCAAGCCACCAAGGACATCGACTTTGAGACCAGAGTCATCTGCCAAAACCATCTTGCCCGTTAATTGAGAAATAGTTTCTGCCTTGAGACGGGCATTTTCTTCAAAGGTCATGCCTGTTTCAGCTACTTCAGGCAAGTCAGTATAGTCATTGAGATTTTCCACATCGTAGCCTAGCTTGTCAAAGATAGCTCGGAATTCCTTGGTCTTGCCTTCGTTACGAGTCGCAATCAATAAGGTTTCTCTGACCTTACTTGTCTCAAAGAAATCATGAACATTGACCCCTTCTTTAGGCAATTCTACATGCAGGAGTTGCCCATTTTCAACCAAGAGCAGAGCCCCTTGACGTTGGATGACTTCCACATTTCGTCCCATTTCTTGGTTGAGGATATCTACCACAAAAGACAATAAACGGTAGAGAGAACTATAGCGTAAAACAATCACAGAAACAGGAAAACCTTGTTCCTCATCTCGAAATCTTTGGGCAAACTCCAATAGAGGAAAATCCAAGTCATCACCATTCAAAGTTCGGACACCACCAAAAATACTATAGTTTCCGACATACCAGTCCTGGTCATCCTTGTATTCATAAATTTTATTTGTCATAATTCTACATGCTCCACATGAATCTCTTTTTCAAGCCATTCTTCACCAATTTGTGCAAAACTTTGGCTGCTGGCTGTTGTGTAAAAACGGTGATAGAGTGGTCCGGCATCGCGACCACGATTGATTTCAAAATAATTGAGTAAGACTGAGATATCCCGTACGCACTCTGCCCCACTATCGATGAGCTGAACCTTTGGCCCCATGACATTTTGAATAATGGGTCTGAGCAGTGGATAATGGGTACAACCCAAAATCAGGCTATCCACCTTTCCAACCAAGGGACGCAGGGTTTCATAGACCACTTTCTTTGTGACACTGGTTGACAGGGCACCAGACTCCACCAAGGGAGCAAACTTGGGACAGGCCAAACTCTCCACCTGTAAGTCCGGATCCAGATCATGGATTTTCTGGCGGTAGATATCTGATTGTACCGTCATAGGCGTTCCAATGACTCCGATTTTTCCACCTTGGCTGGACTTGATAGCTGCCGAAGCTCCTGGCAAAATAACACCTAGGACAGGAATATCTAGTTGAGCCTTAATTTCTTCCCAGACGACGGCAGTCGCAGTATTACAAGCAATGACAATCATTTTGACATCCTTGGTCAAAAGAAAGTTGACCAACTGCCAAGTATATTCACGAATTTGCTCAGCAGGACGGGGACCATAGGGCGCCCGTGCCGAATCTCCAATATAGACGATTTCTTCATGGGGAAGCTGGCGCATGAGCTCGCGCACAACGGTCAAGCCCCCGACACCCGAATCCAAAAAACCAATTGGTCGATTATCCATACAGTCTTCTTTCTAGTCTTTTTTCTGATTGATAGTTCATTATGATTATTGATCCTTATGAACTGAATGACATCCTAATCAACAACTATCTCTCTTAATCATAATCAAATATCAATAGAATGCAAGGAAAAAGTCTCATCCCTAAACCATAGCCAACATAGTGAGAAGTCTGGAACTTTCATCCCAGACTTTTCCTTATTTATTTTTTCTTTTTATTGTTAGCAAGGGCTGCTTTTTGTTGGCGGATGATTTGGTGGTAAACTTGTTGTACCTTAGCTTCGCTTGGTTTTTGACCATTTGCACTCAAAAGAGTACGAACAGCTTCAGCATTCAAACGTGGGTTGTCAGCGAATTCTTTTTCAATTTGCTTACGAACCAAGTACATTCCTCCAAGAGCTCCTCCTAGAAAAGCTAGCACAATCAATACAATTGCTAAAAGTAAATCCATCATTTTTCTCCTGTTTCTTTTTGAGTCTCTTTCATTATACCACAAACTAGCCACCCTGACTAGTTTGTTTTACGCTTTCAGGGAGGGGTAGGCTGTAATTAAAGTTGGCTTATCTTTCTAGTTAAAACTAGAAATAATATAAAAAATACACTCTCTTACCATTCATTTCCTCCACTTTTTTAATACAAAACAATATCAAATATATATCCTCCTTAAATCCCCTTGACAATACCTCGTTAGCTCGTAAAATTAGAGTAACAACACAATATAGAAACAAGAAAGTTCGCTTTTTAAAAAATGAAAGCGCTTTTAATCGATAAAGGAGGTTTCTATGGAAAAAATTTGGAGGGAGAAATCCTGTCGCTACAGTATTCGGAAGCTAACGGTCGGCACAGCCTCTGTTTTGCTTGGAGCGGTTTTTCTAGCTAGTCATACCGTCTCTGCTGATACTATCGAAGTAAAGCAAAACGAGCCTGCATTAGAGAAAACTACAGTTAAGACAGACACTGTAACGAAAGCAAGTAAATCAACTGAGCACACACAGCCAAACGACCCAATTGATCATACAAAACCAGTTCTAGCCGATAATAGTGCTTCTGAAAGCAAACCCGCTGAGGCTGATATTACTTCTGCTACAACTAACCAAGCAAGTACCGAAGCTATTGTCAAACCTAACGAAAATAATGAAGCCGAAAAACAAGAACTACCTGTGACAAAACAAAACAACTATCAACTCAACTACGATCAGCCAACAGCTCCTTCCTATGATGGATGGGAAAAACAAGCCCTTCCAGTTGGGAATGGTGAGATGGGGGCTAAGATTTTTGGTCTCATCGGTGAGGAGAGAATCCAATACAACGAAAAAACTCTTTGGTCGGGTGGCCCGCGTCCCGACAGTACCGACTATAATGGAGGAAACTACCAGGAGCGGTATAAAATTTTAGCAGAAATTCGTAAGGCTCTTGAAGACGGAGATCGTCAAAAAGCAAAACAACTCGCTGAACAGAATCTAGTTGGTCCAAATAATCCCCAATATGGTCGCTATCTAGCTTTTGGTGATATCTCTATGGTATTCACCAACCAAAAGAAAGGATTAGAGAATGTCACAGACTATCATCGTAGTTTGGATATAACAGAAGCTACTACTACAACTTCTTACACCCAAGATGGGACTACCTTTAAAAGAGAAACCTTCTCAAGCTACCCTGATGATGTTACAGTTACCCACTTGACTCAAAAAGGGGATAAAAAACTTGATTTTACAGTTTGGAATAGCTTAACAGAAGATTTGATTGCTAACGGAGACTACTCAGCGGAGTATTCTAACTACAAGAGTGGCCATGTTACGACAGACCCGAATGGTATCCTACTAAAAGGTACAGTCAAAGATAATGGCCTCCAGTTTGCATCCTATCTAGGAATTAAAACGGACGGAAAAGTTACTGTCCATGATGATAGTTTAACGGTTACAGGGGCAAATTACGCCACCTTGTATCTCAGTGCCAAAACCAACTTTGCTCAAAATCCAAAAACCAACTATCGAAAAGAAATTGATTTAGAAAAAACTGTTAAAAATATCGTAGAGGTTGCTAAAGCAAAGGACTACGAAGCATTAAAGCAAGACCATATCAAAGACTATCAAAGCCTCTTCAACCGCGTTAAATTAAATCTAGGCGGAAATAACTCTAATCTGACTACAAAAGAGGCACTTCGAACTTATACGCCTACCAAAGGGCAAAAACTGGAAGAACTCTTCTTCCAATACGGACGTTATTTATTGATCAGTTCATCTCGTGATCGCACAGATGCCCTTCCTGCCAACCTACAAGGAGTTTGGAATGCTGTAGACAATCCACCTTGGAACGCTGACTACCACCTCAATGTCAATTTGCAAATGAACTATTGGCCTGCCTACATGAGCAATCTAGCTGAAACCGCCAAGCCAATGATCAATTATATTGATGACATGCGCTTTTATGGTCGTATCGCTGCTAAGGAATACGCTGGCATCGAATCCAAAGATGGACAAGAAAATGGTTGGCTGGTCCACACTCAAGCAACACCTTTTGGCTGGACTACTCCGGGTTGGAATTACTATTGGGGTTGGTCGCCAGCAGCTAATGCCTGGATGATGCAGAACGTTTATGACTACTATAAATTCACCAAGGACGAAACTTATCTCAAAGAAAAGATTTATCCAATGCTCAAGGAAACAGCTAAGTTTTGGAATTCCTTCTTGCATTATGACAAATCTAGTGATCGTTGGGTGTCTTCCCCTTCTTACTCACCAGAACACGGTACTATTACCATTGGAAATACCTTTGACCAATCACTTGTTTGGCAATTATTCCACGATTATATGGAAGCTGCCAATCATCTCCATGTCGATCAAGACTTGGTCACTGAAGTTAAAAATAAATTTGATAAATTAAAACCATTACACATTAACAAAGAGGGCCGGATAAAGGAATGGTACGAGGAGGACAGTCCGCAATTCACCAATGAAGGGATAGAAAAGCATCACCGGCATGTTTCCAACCTAGTTGGTCTCTTCCCAGGTACTCTCTTTAACAAAGACCAAGCTGAATACTTAGAGGCCGCGCGTGCTACCTTGAACCATCGAGGTGATGGGGGGACTGGTTGGTCTAAGGCAAATAAAATCAACCTCTGGGCTCGTCTGCTAGACGGTAACCGTGCCCATCGCCTACTTGCAGAACAGCTCAAGTATTCAACTCTTGAAAACCTTTGGGATACACACGCGCCTTTCCAAATCGATGGAAACTTTGGTGCAACCAGTGGTATTTCAGAAATGCTTCTTCAATCTCATACTGGCTATATCTCACCATTGCCTGCCCTCCCAGATGTATGGAAAGATGGACAAGTATCCGGTTTAATTGCTCGTGGCAACTTTGAAGTCAATATGAAGTGGAAAGATAAAAATCTTCAAAATCTGTCCTTCCTTTCAAATGTTGGTGGAGACCTCGTCGTAGACTATCCAAATATCGAAGCTAGCCAAATCAAGGTTAATGGCAAACCTATCAAAGCAACTGTTCTCAAAAACAATCGTATCCAACTTGCTACTCAAAAAGGCGATGTTGTTTCTTTCGAACAGGTCCCTGGCCGAGTGACACTTTTAACTGCCGCCAGACAAAATGGCTTAGCTGCTGAACTCAACTTCAATCAAGTAGATGGAGCGACAAATTATATCATCCGAAGAGAAGTAAAAAATGATTCAGGTCAAGCTCCTGTAATTAAAGAATTTGTTACCAATCAAACTCACTTTATCGACAGCTCACTAGATCCTAAGCTTGCTTATACCTATACTGTTAAAGCAATGTTCGGAGATGTCTCGACACAAGTTTCCGAAAAAGCAAATGCAGAAACCTATAGTGAAGTGATGGACGATCGAGATAGTCGAATTCAATACGGTGCCGGATTTGGAAGTTGGACAGATTCAGAGTTATATAGAGGAACTGAAAAATATGCTGATCTTTCATACTATGATTATTCTGATGAAGATATCACTGCCACAATTCCTTTCACTGGAGTTGGAATTGAAGTTTATGGGCAAAAATCATCTGATTTAGGCCTTGCAACTGCAAAAATCGATGGTAAAGAAGTAGGTGAACTTGATTTCCATACCGCTGGAGAAACAGAAAAAAGCAGCTTAATCGGTCGCTTCACCGGATTATCAGAAAAGCCTCATACACTCACTATCAGTGTGAAACGAACTAATAAAGGACGAGATAATGAGGGATCAAGAATCATTCTTGACTACTTCAAAATTCTATATGGAAAGGGTCGTACTATTGAAAAAATGGATGACAGAGACCCTCGAATCCAATACGGTTCTCAATTTAAAAACTGGAGCGACCCTGAGCTCTACGAAGCTACAGAGAAATATGCTGATATCAATAACAATTCATCCAGTGCAGCTTCAGAATCTCAAGCAACTATTTCCTTCACAGGTACAGGAATTCGTATTTATGGTTTAAAAACCTCTGAATTGGGCAAAGCACTGGTGACACTAGATGGAAAAGAGATGCCTAGTTTAGATTTCTATACTTCAGAAGCAACTGAAAAGAGAGCCTTTATTGGAGAATTTACAAATCTGACTGATGGTCCACATACCTTGACGTTGAGAGTTGATCCTAACTCACCAGAAGGACGCAAGAAAATTTCCCTCGACTCATTTGATATTATAAAATCTCCAGCTATTGGTTTAGACCTTCCAAGTATTGCTCCTCTTAAGACAAATGATAAAACTGTCTCCTTAACTCTACCAACCGGAGACTGGGAAGCAATTGCTGTGACTTTCCCAGGTGTCAAAGATCCACTCGTTTTGCGAAAAGTTGATGATCATCACCTGCTTACAACTGGAGATCAGACGGTGCTATCAGTCCAAGAAAATCAGGTACAAATCCCTATTCCTGATAAAACTAATCGGAAGGTTGGAAATGTGATAGAGGCTTATTCTATCCAAGGAAATACAACAAGTAGCCCAGTTGTTGGTATCTTCACTCCTAATGTCGATGATAACCAGAATGATACAGAGCAACCAACGACAAGCAAAGGAAATGAGCCAGCTCCTACAGTTGAAATTCCTGAGTACACGAACCCTATTGGTACAGCTGGACAGGAACAACCACCTGTAGTAAACATCCCTGAGTATACTCAACCTATCGGAACAGCCGGACAGGAACAACCGCCTGTAGTAAACATACCTGAATACACTCAACCTATCGGAACGGCTGGACAGGAACAACCGCCTGTAGTAAACGTCCCTGAGTACACTCAACCTATCGTCACTACTGAACACGTCAAACCATCTGAAGTCAACATACCTAAACCTAATCAACCTATCGGAATCAATAACAATCAATCTCCTTCAACTCTCAGTGTCCCTAAAAACCAGACACGTATCTTAAAAGATGAAAAAACTGGAGTTGAAATTATCGGTGATAGCAATAACTTAGAGGGAATTTTATATGTCTCTAGCAAGAAAGTACTAGCTCAAGAACTATTTGGTAAGACATATGATGCTTATGATATTCAACTCAAAAACCAATCAAATAGCAATATGCAACCAAAAGGCCCTGTCTTGGTTCGCTTACTAATTTCATCTAAAGTAGAAAATGTCTACTACCTAAGTCCAGCTAAGGAATTGGAAGCACTTGATTTTACAGTTCGAGAAGGTATGGCAGAATTTACCACTAGCCATTTTAGCACCTACGCGGTAGTCTATCAATCTAGCCATTCTCAAGAAACTACACCCGACAAGACAATAGAAACCCATTCAGAACCAACTTCAATAAACTTTGAACAGGATTCAACTACCGATAATCCAACTCAGCTGGAAAATACTCATCACAAAGAACAGCTTCCAGAAACTGGTGAATCCTCAAATCCACTCCTCTTTTTAGCAGGACTTAGTTTAGTCTTAACATCAATCTTCTTATTAAAAAATAAGAAGGATTAAAACTACAAACTTTTAAGAGTGAATCAGAGAGCTATCTCACCCGAGAGTGACACAAGTTTGGTATGTAGTAGCATTTCATTTACCATTTAACTGATATCTTTTAAGACAATATTCTAAACTACAAACCAGTCCTTTTTGTCTTGAGGACTGGTTTTAATATCGTATATCTAGTTACCATCTGATAGATTACAGTTAAACCTAGTGTCTATCCTTTGAGGAATTTCTAGTCATAATTAATCACTCAACTATACAGATTCATTCTCAATGAAAATCAAAGAGCAAACTAGGAAGCTAGCCGCAGGTTGCTCAAAGCACCGCTTTGAGCTTGCAGATAAAACTGACGTAGTTTGAAGAGATTTTAGAAGAGTATCAATTTCATATTTCTGCCTATCCATTTATACTAATAAAAGACTGAGACACTAGATCTCAGCCTTTTTCTTTATCCCAAAACTAATTCATCACTGACTAGACTTTGGCCACTATTTTTCTGGAAGAGATGCATAAGATCTTCAACTGTCAGATGCTTTTTCTCCTCTCCCTTGACATCCACCACTATCTTACCTTGATAGAGCATGACGAGACGATTTCCGTATTCAATAGCATGGTTCATATCGTGGGTAATCATCAAAGTCGTCAACTGATGGTCTTCCACAATCTTTTGCGTCAAGTCCATTACCATTTGACTGGTTTTTGGATCAAGGGCCGCAGTGTGTTCATCCAAAAGCAAAAGTTTAGGTCTCACCAAGGCTGCCATGACTAGGGTCAAGGCCTGTCTTTGTCCTCCTGAAAGGTATTGAGTATCTACTTTCAAACGGTTTTCAAGACCAATATTCAACTCTTTCAAGGCTTCTTGAAACTGGATTCTATCCTTCTCCTTCACGCCCCAACCAAGCCCTCTCTTCTGCCCGCGTCTCAAGGCAATAGCCATATTCTCCTCAATCGTCAGACGAGAAGCTGTTCCCATCTTAGGATCTTGAAAAACACGGGCAATATCCTTGGCTCTCTTTCTGACACTCAGATTTTTAATGGATTTGCCTGCCAATAAAAGGTCCCCTTCGTCCACCGATAGATTGCCAGCCAAGATATTCATCAAAGTGGATTTCCCTGCTCCATTTCCACCGATTACAGAGATAAAATCTCCCTCTTCAACTTCTAAATCTAGTCCTTTGAGAACATGGTTCTCATTGACCGTCCCTGCTTCAAATGTTTTGTGAATATTTTCAAGTGTTAACAAACTTGCCATAACTTTCTCCTCCTATTCATTTCTCAATTTCAGACCACGAATCTTTAATCTCTTTTGCAATTCTGGCGCAAATAAAACCAAGGCGAGCAAGATTGCATTAAAGAGACGTACCAAGTTTTGATCTAGATTTGGAATTTCATAGATATTTAAAATAATCAAACGGTATACAATAGCACCGATTCCGATGGATAACAAGCGGCCTCCAATGGTCAAGTCGTGTATCAAGACTTCCGCAATAATCACTGCACTCAAACCAACAACAATGGTTCCTGTCCCAGAAGTCACATCTGAAAATCCATCATTTTGGGCAAACAAGGAACCACATAGGGCAATCAAGCCGTTTGAAATCATGTAACCAACAATCTTCATGGTGTCTACATTGACCCCATTTGCCTCACTCATCGGAATATTGTCCCCAGTCGAACGCAAGACCAAGCCAATCTCTGTTTTCATCAAAAGAGTCAAGACCAAACAAACAAGTAAGAGACAGGCCAAACTGAGTGAGAAAACAGCTTCTTCAGTTGTCAGTCCCAAGCTCGCCAACTGTTTAAAGACAGTTGAAGAATCTCCCAAGGAAAGATTGGGCACACTTCCCATGATTTTAATATTGATGGAATAAAGCCCTGTCAAGGTCACAATCCCTGTCAATAGAGCTGGAATTTTCATCTTGGTGTGGAGCATTCCTGATACAAGACCTGCTACCATACCTGCCAGCAAAGCAAGTAAAGTCGCAATCCAAGGATTTGTCCCTGCCTGTATCTGAGATACGACGACAGCCGCCCCCAGTGGAAAGGATCCCTCAGCAGTCATATCCGCAATATCCAAAATACGGAAAGTCAAGTAGACCCCAATCGCCATAATCGACCACAACAAACCTTCTGATAAACTAGATAATACAAAATTCATCTCAAACCTCCCTATTCCTTGCTTTCTAACTTACTAATATCAATTCCTAGTGCATCTGCCATTTCTTGATTGGTATGCAATTCCAGTTTTTCAGGCAACTCAACTGCTATATTTTCTGGCTTCTCACCTTTTAAAACACGAATCAGCATGCGAGCTGTCTGTCTTCCCAATTCTTCATAATTGGTTCCGTAGTTATACAAGCCACCAACAGCAATCATTTCTGTTGAACCACCGAATACTGGAACCTTGTGTTTAATAGAAACCTGCTTAACTGTTTCCATGGTTGATGAAATGATATTATCCGTTGGTACAAAAACCATATCCACCTCTGCCATCAAGCTTTCTGCTGCAGCCTTGACGTTGTTACTGTCCAAGATTGTTTTTTCAACAACGGTAAAGCCTTTTTCTTCCAGAAGGCGCTTAGCTTCATCCTTTTGGACAACTGAGTTTGGCTCGCTCTGAGTATAGAGGATTCCAATCGTTTTAGCTTTTGGCAACACTTTCTTTATCAAATTGATTTGGGTTGAAATGGCATCTGATGACTGATCGCTTGTCCCAGTTACATTGCCCCCAGGATGCTCTCTTGACTCAACCAACTTGGCGCTGACAGGATCTGTTACCGCTGAAAAGATAACCGGTGTCGTTTGTGTTGTATTGGCCAAACTCTGAGCAGAAGGCGTTGCGATAGCTAGAACGACATCACTAGATTCTGCTAGTTGCTGGGAAATCGTTTTTAGATTTCGTTGTTCTCCCTGTGCATTTTGCAAATCAATCTCGATATTTTTCCCTTCAATATAGCCTTGCTTGGCCAACTCGTCCACAAAACCTTCTCTAGTAGCGTCCAAAGATTGATGAGTAATAAACTGTGAAATACCGATACGAAAAACATCTTTTTTCTTATCTGCCTTCAACTGATGCAAACTGATCAGAGAGGTCAAGAGAATCCCCACTACCAAGAGGGGTGCTAGTAATTTTCGAACAACTTTCATAATGAAACTCCTTCTCAGAAAAGATAAAACAAAAAACCGCCTAGATACTATCTAAACGGATGCTTGAAATAATCTAACAAGTTATAACTTTGCTAGTCCATTTAGATATTCATCTATATGGACCACAATCAAAAATCTTAGCCACATAGATACAAACAAATTGCTTGAACTGTTTGCATCCATGGTGACATGTCTACAAACACTATCTAAAGTAGCTAAAGTAAAAGTTTTGATTCATAGTTACAGCTTGTCTCTTATTCATTTCTTTTTCTGCTTTCTTTTTTGATGTTTCCTATCTTACCACCTTTTTCATTAGCTGTCAAGAATATTTCAGAATTTTTTAAAATTTTTCGAAAATTCTTTCAGGGAGCTTTCAAAGACTTTCAAATCAGTCCAACAAAAAAAGGTTTATAATTTCCATAAAAGTTGACATGGAAATTATAAAACCATTATTAGTTTAACCCTTGTTGGTAACGCGCCAATTCGGCTTGGTTAGCCCAAACATAGTGACCTGGACGGATTTCTACCATAGATGGCTTATCAGTCTCATAGTCGTGTTGACTTGGGTCGTAAACCTTCAAGACCTTCTTACGTTCCAAGATTGGATCTGGAATTGGAACCGCTGAAAGCAAGGCCTGAGTATATGGGTGAATTGGATTGTTAAACAATTCTTCTGTTTCTGCAACCTCTACAATAACACCCTTGTAAATAACCGCGATACGATCTGAAATAAAGCGAACAACCGACAAGTCATGGGCGATAAAGAGATAAGTCAAACCAAGTTCTTTTTGGAATTTTTTGAGCAAGTTCAAGACTTGGGCACGTACAGAAACGTCCAAGGCCGAAATTGGCTCATCTGCAATAACAAAGTCTGGTTGCATGACCAAGGCACGGGCGATACCGATACGTTGACGTTGACCACCTGAAAACTCATGAGGGTAACGAGTCAAGTGCTCAGCAAGAAGACCCACTTCACGGATAATATTTTTAACCTTCTCTTTACGTTCTTCTTCATCCTTGAACAGATGATGATTGTAAAGACCTTCAGAAATAATATAATCAACAGTCGCACGTTCATTCAAACTTGCGGCAGGATCTTGAAAAATCATCTGGATACGACGAATCAATTCTGAAGCTTGTTCACGCGATTTCTTACCATTAATCTTTTGACCTTCAAAAATGATATCTCCATTACTTGTATCATTGAGACCGATGATAGCACGACCAATCGTTGTTTTCCCACTTCCTGACTCACCTACAAGCGAGAACGTTTCTCCCTTGTTGATAAAGAAGTTAGCATTTTTAACCGCGACAAACTTCTTACTTCCTTCACCGAAGGAAATTTCTAAATCTTTGATTTCTACTAATTTTTCAGACATTTCCTTCCTCCTAGTCAGCCAGATGGGCAAATCCCATTTTTTCACGGATCTTATCATGGAGATTTGCAATCACAGCTGGTTTTTCTACTTTTGGAGCATCCTCATGAAGAAGCCAAGTTTTAGCCCAATGTGTCTCTGATACTGAGAATTGAGGAGCTTTTTGTTCGAAGTCAATCTGCATTGCATAGTCAGAACGCAAGGCAAAGGCATCCCCTTTCAAGTCAGTATAAAGTGACGGAGGTGTTCCTGGGATTGAGTAAAGATCCCCTTTATCATCAGCAAGCTGAGGCAAGCTAGACAAGAGACTCCATGTATATGGATGGCGAGGGTCATAGAAGACTTCCTCAACAGTTCCATACTCAACGATTTCTCCTGCATACATAACCGCTACCTTATCTGCAATACTTGCCACCACACCAAGGTCGTGGGTGATAAAGATTGTTGTGAAATGGTACTCGTTTTGTAAAGATTTCAGCAAATCAATAATCTGAGCTTGGATGGTCACATCCAAGGCAGTCGTTGGCTCATCACAAATCAAGACATCAGGTCGGCAGGCAAGAGCAATCGCAATAACGATACGTTGACGCATTCCTCCAGAATATTGGAATGGGTATTCATCAAAACGTCTATCTGCATCTGGAATCCCAACCTTATTCATGTAGTCAATGGCCAATTCTTTCGCTTCTTTAGCTGTTTTTCCTTGGTGTTTTACAATAACTTCTGTAATCTGACTACCAATTGTTTTAATTGGGTCCAAACTAGTCATTGGATCTTGGAAGATAGTCGCAATCTTAGCGCCACGAATTTGTTCCCAATCCTTGTGAGAAGATAAAGCTGTCAAATCTTGACCACGGTAGTCAATACTACCTTGGGCAATGCGACCGTTTTCTTCAAGCATACCTGTGAATGTCTTTGTCAAAACAGATTTCCCTGATCCTGACTCACCTACCAAGGCTAATACTTCTCCTTCAACTAGTTCAAGGGAAACGCCGCGAATGGCTGTCAATACTTTGTCACGAACGTCAAATTCCACGACAATATCGCGAGCAGTCAAAATTACATTTTTTTCTTTTGTCATTTCTACTCCTATCTATGTGTACGTGGATCACTAGCATCCGCTAAGTTTTGACCAACTACGAAAAGGGATAAGGATACCAAGACAAGAGTTGTCAATGGAATCCAGAACAAGTAAGCATTGGTTGTTACGTTTTGTGAATAATCCGAAATCAAACGACCCAAACTTGGCACGGTAATTGGTAATCCAAGACCGAAGAATGACAAGAAGGCTTCGTATGAGATAAAGCTTGGAAGCATTTGAGTCATGGTTGTCACAATAACAGATACCAATTGAGGCATGATATTTTTGGCAACAATCTTCAAGGTTGGTGTTCCCAGAGTACGTGACGCCAAGTTGTATTCCAAGTCACGATAACGCAAGATTTGCACACGGATCATGAAGGCAATCCCAATCCATGTCGTCACACTCATGGCAAAAATCAGATTCCAGAATCCAGCTCCGATTGAGTAAGTCAAGACAATGACAATCAAAAGAGATGGGATGTTTGAGATGACGTTATAAACTTCCATCATCACGCGGTCAACTGATTTTGAAATTCCCCAAATACCACCGACAAAAACACCGATAACCAAGTTAATTACTGTCGCAATCACAGAAATGAGGATAGAGTTACGAGCTCCGAACCAGACACCGTCAAAAAGAGATTTACCGTTACTGTCTGTACCGAACCAATGCTCAGCATTTGGCTTGATATAACGAGCACTAAAGTCGTTTACCTTGCTGACATCATTGAAATCAAACTTAGAAAACATTGGGTAGATGAAACTCATCAAAATGATAGCTACCAAGATTCCCAACATGACTACAGTTGATTTCTTCTTCATAAATTGTCTAAACACTGAACCCCAGTATGAATAAGCTGGCGCATCAATAGCTTCAGAGGCAAAATCGTCACGTTTTACAAACTGAAATTTTTCTTTATCGATTGTAGACATTATTTGCCTCCTTTCTCAGTCAATTTAATACGTGGGTCAATAATAGTCATCCAAATATCTCCCAAAAGAAGTGAGAAGATAGAAATACATGTAAAGATGAAGACAAGACCAACGACCATAGAGTTATTAGATGCTTTTACAGAGTCAATCAACATTTTACCCATACCTGGGAAGGCGAAGACTGTTTCAGTAAGGGTTGCACCACCAATAACCCCGATAACGGCACCAGGAATTCCTGAAACCAGCGGAACCATGGCATTTTTAAAGATGTGTTTGTTTGAAATTTCTTTTTCAGACAAACCTTTGGCACGAGCAAAACGAACAAAGTCCTGTGATTGCAAGTCAATCATGTAACGACGAATCCAAATAGCTGTACCAGGAGCACCCAACAAACCAAGAATCACTGCTGGTAAAACATACGAACGCCAATCTCCAGCACCCAAAATAGGGAATGAATCTGGAAGACCAATTGATGATCCAATCAAACGAACAATGTAAACCAAGGCAATGGTTGGAAGGGCCATCAAGAAGGTCAAAAACCCTGTTGAGAAGCTATCAATCCAAGTATTCTTGAAGCGAGCCATAGCTGAACCAAGTGGCACGGCAATCGCATAAGAAATCACCAAACCAATCAATCCAACGACTGCAGAGCTAGCAATCATAGAAGGATATTGGTAGTTGCTTTCAGTTGCAGTATATGGGTCATCTTTCCCATAGTTAGCTACTTCACGAGAATCAGCCTGACTAGGCGATTTGTAGGTTCTTGAGTAAATATTTACAGAAGAAGTTTTCTTACCTGTTGGGAACTGAACTTGAGATGTTTTTGTTTGCCCTTGTCCTTGAGTAATGACCTGTAAAACAGGGCTATTAGCATAGGTTGGATAAGAGTCACCTAAATTAATGTTCACAAAGTTTTGATGCACAAACGGGAACTGACTGTTGAAGTACAAGAGATATTTGTGTTTTGTTCCTGAACCGACCAAGGACCATCCGATCGCTGGATCGTTTTCAAAACGAAGGTAACGTTTCAAGTCTGGATTTTCAGGGTCTTGAATTTTATTTGTATGATCAATGTCAATCAAGTTAGCATAGAAGTGAAAAACACGTTCAAAAATCGGGATTTCACGCGTAGCGTAGAATTGGCCACTTTCAGTAAATTCTCCCAGGGTCCAACCATGACCGATTTGTTTGATGTATTTTTCATAGATAGCCTTGTTGGTATCATTGGCTTCAACTGTTACAGAAGCATCCATCTGGCTAGCTTTTTCTTGCAACTCTTTGGTATCGTAGTACTCGATATAGCCCATACGCTCATAAACGGTATTCTCATAGTTATCACGTTTATCAGCAGTTGTAGCAATCTTGTTATAGTTGGTATCCTGTTTGAAAATCAATTTTCGAGGAACCATTGTATAGATAATCGTGTAAGTCAAGGTTGTTACTAAGAAGATAGAAACCAATGACCGCAAAACACGCATAAAAATATATTTTTTCATATCATTTCCTTTAAAAATCCCAAAAGAACCTTCTCCTCATGGAGAGAAAGTTCTATTGAAAATTATTTACTTCACATGACTTGCCAATTCTTTTTGAGCTTTCTCGTTTGACTCAGTCTTTTCTTTCAACCATTTTTCACGAGCTTTTTCATACTCTTCTTTGGTGATTGCTTTTTCACCAACTTCAGTGTACTTCAAGTATCCTGAATTTTCACCTTTAAGGCCGGCTACTGAATATGAAGAGCTAAATGGTAGAACTTTTGAAACATATGAAACGGCTGTTTCTTTTGGAGAAGCCATTACTGGAATTGTCAAAGCATTGTCAGTCAACCAAGCTTGTGCCACCGCGTATTTTTCATAACGTTTTTGAACATCTTGGTTTTCGCTGTTTGCGTCATCAAGTAATTTTCCATAGTCAGCTAAACCAAGTTTGCTTACTACTGATGCATCTGTGTTTTGGTCAATACCAAGGTAAAGACGAGTGCTTCCTCCCTTAAGGACGAATTGATCCAAGAAAGTAGAAGGATCTTGATAGTCAGGGTTCCATCCTAGCAAGGTATGGATATCCCAGTCTTGCTCTTTAGCTGTTGGAGCGCTAAATGAAATTGGTAAAGCTTCCGCTTGAGTCATTTGTTGTAAGTCTACAACAACATTATCTGAACCCAATACTTTTTCAATTGATTGTTTCAATGATTGAACACGGTTTACAACCGCTGTTGATTCTTGGATAACCAAGGCATCCAAGTGGATTGGGAATTCAACACCTTCAGCTTGTAGACTTGATTTTGCTTTAGCAAAGACTTCTTTCGCTTTTTCTTCATTGTAAAGGCCATTTTGAGAATCTGCTAGAGACACGTTTGACCAAGTAGAAGAATTTGTCTTAGCCAAGCTATCTTGTACCAATTCACCAAATGTTTTCTTACCAACTTGAAGATTATATGGTGCAAATGTATTACGGATGGCTACTGCAGCTCCATCAGTACCATTTGTTTGAGCTGAGTAAGAATTGCGATCGACAGCAAAGTTCAAGGCTTGACGGAATTCCTTGTTTAGCAATGCTTTCTGAGTAGATGTCTTTTGGGCATCACTTGTTTTGGCAGTGTGGTTATAGGTTGTACGGCCATAGTTCAAGCTGACAGTTGCAACACCCGCACCTGGTTCATTAAAGTAAATGTTATCTTTAAAGTCAGCTGCATATTTTTCATATGTAGAACTTGTAGGGAAGATACGAGCCTTGCTATATTGACCATCAGCAAAACCTTTAGCAATCACATCTTGGTCCTTACCATCCCAGAAAGTGAACTTAACGTTCTCAATTTTTACATTTTCTTTGTCCCAGTAAGCATCATTTTTAGCCATCTCGATAGATGATTTTGGAGTTACAGATTTTAAGACAAATGGACCGTTATAAAGAATAGAGTTAGCATCTGTTGGGGCACCAAAACCTTCCCCTTTTGAAGTTAAGAATTCTTCATTTACTGGCATCAAAACACCACTAGTTGTTTTGTCATTCCAGAAAGTTTCTGGCTGGTTCAAGGTATATTCTAGTGTTTGGTCATCAAGTGCTTTTACTCCAACGGTTGAAAAATCACTTGTTTCACCCTTGATATAGGCTTCTAATCCCTTAATAGAAGAGCTAACGATTGAAAGTCCTTTTGATTTTCCATCTACGGCGTGTTTCAAACCAGTAACGAAGTCTTTAGCAGTTACAGGAGCGTATTCTTCTCCCTCTGCTGTCACCCATTTAGCATCCTTACGGATTTTATAGGTATAAGTCAAACCATCTTTTGAAACTGTCCATGATTCAGCGATAGAAGGAACCAGATCACCATATTTATCGTTAGCTAATAAACCATCTACAGCATTTGTTGTGACGAATGATGTTGAATCGATATTGCTGACGATATAATCCAAAGTTTCTGGATCTGTTTGATAAACATATTGGTAATCTTTTGCTAGTTTAGCATTATTTGAACTAGTGTTTGAACACGCAGCTAGAACTCCTGACGCTAATAAGGTAGCTCCCGCTACAGCAAGCACTTGACTTTTTTTCATTTATTTACTCCTCTTATAAATAAAGTATAGGTTATCATCAATTATATCATAGATTTCAAGAAAAGTAAACGAATTTTCAGAATATTTAGGCTTATTGACACAAAAAATCTGAAAAAGCTATTGACTGAAAATCATTTTCAAGGTATAATAATAAACGTTAAGGCGGTATAGCCAAGTGGTAAGGCACGGCTCTGCAAAAGCTTGATCGTCGGTTCAAATCCGTCTACCGCCTTCTATAACTTGATTTTTCAGGTTTCATTTAAACAGAAAGCCCAATTTAAAGGGCTTTTTTCTTTTTTCCTCGAATAAATACGTATAACCTTAAAAAACTTTTGAGGCAAGTTTGGGGCTGAGTTTTTCGAGGACACAATTCCCTTTTGAAATCAACTGAAAAAAGCTTTGTCACGCCTGGTGACAAAAGCCTCTAGTTTACTCTGTTTCTTCTTCTATTTCAACTTCGGTAATTTGGACTTTTACCTTGGTAACACGTCCATTTTTTACTTTATCATTGGTTAGGATAAGCTGTTTGTTTTGACTGACCAATTCATAACTGAGTTTCTCAGTCGTTGGAATGGTCCCAACTCCTGTCAAATAATAACCAGCAATGGTATCAACGTCATCACTTTCCAGTTCAACATCAAAGTAGTCATTAAAATCATTGAGATTCATGGTACCTTGAACGATATAAGTATCTTCTCCAATTTTATGAACTTCGATTTCAGCCTTATCTGTTTCGTCATCGATTTCCCCAACGATTTCTTCTAAGAGATCTTCTAGGGTCACCAAACCAGCCATCCCACCGTATTCATCCAGCAAGATTGCCATTTGTCTTTGGGTATTGCGCAGTTCTTTTAACAAGTCATCCACAAAAATAGTTTCAGGAACAAAAAGTGGATCTTGTAAGATTTTCTTCCAAACAATATTGTCAAAACCGTCCACAAAGCCCGCCTTAAGGAGACTCTTGGTGTGAATGATCCCAATCACATTGTCCTTATCCCCATCATAGACAGGGATACGAGAATAATTTTGTTTTAAAATACTTTGGATAATGGCTTGACTATCATCCTGAATATCGACCATAAAGGCATCCGTTCGAGGAACCATGACTTCTCTGGCCATTAATTCGTCCAGTGAAAAAATCCCTTGTAACATCTCAATTTCGTCAGCATCTAGTGTTTCTTCACTATTTGTCAGCATGTACTCAATTTCATCACGGGTCATTTTTTCATCAGCATCGTCAAAGGTCATCGGAGTCAAGCGACTCAAGAGATTGGTAGATGCAGATAAGAGCCAAACAAAGGGACTAACTAGTTTCCCCAGCCCAATGATAACTGGCGCTGTCCGAATCGCCAAGGCATCCTTTAGATTAAGAGCGATTCTCTTAGGATACAATTCCCCAAAAACGATGGAAATATAAGTCAAAAATGCTAAAGACAGAAAACTTGCAACGGCATAAGATGTTTCGCCATTTCCAAGCCAAGATGCAATTTCTCGTCCAAGAGTTTCTGCCAAACTCGCCCCAGATAAGATCGTAATCAGGGTAATCCCTACTTGAATGGTTGATAAAAAGTGGTTAGGATTTTCTAGTACCTTCAGTAGACGGATATAACGTCTATCTCCTTCTTCTGCCTTTTGTTCAACCCGCGCACGGTTTAGTGACACCATGGCCATTTCTGTGGCTGAGAAAAAAGCATTTAACATCGTCAAGATAAACAATAAAACAAATTGTAGCAACAAATTCTGACTACTTGGGTCTTCCATAGTTCTTCTCCTAAAATAGTATCTTACCCTCTATTATATCACAAAATATAGTCCAGTACATATTATTTTTTCTCATACTCTTCGAAAATCTCTTCAAACCACGTCAGCTTCATCTGCAACCTCAAAGCTGTGCTTTGAGCAACCTGCGGCTAGCTTCCTAGTTTACACTTTGATTTTCATTGAGTAACAGTATCTATTGTAGCCCTGCTTAAACTAGTAAAAAATAACTCCTATATCCACAAGTGACATAGGAGTTTATCTTATCTTTTACTGAGTTACAGTCACTTCTCCAGTTCGGTAATCCAGTTGAAGCCCTTTTTGAACATTGGGAACTAGAACATTAAATTCCAATTCTCCGTCTGAAGACTTGGCTTCAATCTGTGAAGCTGAAGGAACTAAATCCTCATTCGAAGCGTAGTAAAGGGTTACACGGTAACGGACACGCTTGTTTTTATCCAAGGCCTTACGTACCATACTTTCATAGTAGTTTTGACCAGTCGAATCCTCGGCTTGCGCCTGATTTGCCCAGGCTGTTTGAACAGCAATGTTTTTAGGATTGCTTGTCGAGGCATCAAAACCATCCAAGCCACCGATTAAGGCATAGCCTAACAAGTGACCTCTATCAACCGCATGGGTATAAGTACCCTTTAGATTCTTAACCTGATGCCAGCCTGGAGGAGTCCAAGAAGTCGAACCATTCCCAGTTTCTTCACGATTCTTGTACTGGCGAGTAGCCTTAGACAAGAGGGCATTTGCTACGGTTGGCACTGTTTCCTTGCCTACTGTCTTTGTTTTATTATCAGCGTAGGGCTTACTTGAAACCTTGGCATCTAGATTTGTTTTATTGCCATTGACGATAAAAGCACCTGAGCCATTCCACTCCAGACTCCCTTTTATTTGACTCTTGACTGCGTCTGTTAAGACACTCTCTGCCAATTCTTGACTAGGAGCTTCAGACGCTTGTTTTTTCTGACTAAGCTTGGTTTTGGGGCTATTAGCTGCCGACTGCATCTGCTTGATATAATAGCTCCCTGCAGACAAAAGCAATAACACTAGCAGTCCAATCAGTGTCTGTCTTGTTTTTTTGTTCATTTTTCTCCTTATCTTTAGAAAAAGGCTGGTTCTCCAGCCTAATTTCCTGTAAATTTATGAATCAATTCCTGCCATTTTGCTGGAGACAGGATAGCCCATGGATCTTGACCCTTGCCCAAGATTCCATAGCCTACCATTAGACCGATTCCTAGGGCTAAAACACCTAAAATCAGTACTATGATGACTAAAAGTAAACGCTTGACTACGTAGCTTGATTTCTTATTCATCTTCATCACTTGCCTCAATCCGCTGAATCTTAGCACCTAACTGCGCCAACTTCTCATGGAAACGGTAATAACCTCTATCCAAGTGAACCAATTTACCAACAACGGTTTCTCCTTGCGCTACCAAACCTGTCAAAATCAAGGCTGCGCTGGCACGAAGGTCAGTTGAAAGAACTTCTGCTCCCTGCAAAGCTTGTCCACCAACAATACGAGCTGTATCACGGATAATCTCAGAGTGCAAGCCCATGCGACGCATTTCTTCTAGATGTTGGAAACGATTTTCAAAAACTGTCTCTATCATAGTTGATTCCCCTTTTGCGACGGTCATCAAGGCTGTAAATTGAGCCTGCATATCTGTTGGAAATCCTGGGTGGGGCAAGGTTTTTACATGAACAGCTTTTAGACTTTCTAGTTGAGAGCGAACTCGAATTCCTTCAGTCTCCTCTGTCACTTCCACTCCCATTTCAAGCAATTTGGCAATCAAGGGACGGTTATGCTCCCAGACAGCGTCTTTAATCAAGACATCACCACCAGTCATGGCAGCAGCTACCATAAAGGTTCCTGCTTCGATACGGTCTTGGACTACATTATGAGTCGTACCATGAAGTTTCTCAACACCGGTAATGGTAATGGTCTCTGTACCAGCACCCTTAACCTTAGCTCCCATTTCATTGAGGAGAATGGCTAGGTCAACAATCTCAGGCTCACGCGCAGCATTTTCAATCACTGTCACCCCATCAGCCAGGGTCGCCGCCATCATCAAGTTCTGCGTAGCACCAACACTTGGAAAGTCCATATAGATATGGGCACCATGTAAGCGATCAGCCTTGGCTTCGATATAACCAGCTGTCTGACTAATCTTAGCCCCCATAGCTTCTAGACCTTTCAAATGAAGATCAATAGGACGGCTACCAATCGTACAACCACCTGGCATGGATACCTTGGCATGACCTACACGTGCAAGAATTGGTCCCAAGACAACGATAGATGCACGCATCTTGCTGACATACTTGTAAGGAGCTTCCTCAGTGATATCACCAGTCGCGTCCACCTCAACAAGATGATCTTCTTCATTAAAATCCACCTTGGCATTTAAACCGCGAACCACCTGATTCATAGTGAAAACATCTGACAAGATAGGAACATTCTGCAAGACGGTCTTTCCTTCACTTGCTAGAATAGTCGCTGCCAACAAAGGTAAGACTGCATTCTTTGCTCCTTCGATCGTAACACTTCCTACCAGACGATTATCGCCACCTTGAACCACAATTTTTTCCATACTTATTTCCTTTACTCTTGATTTTATAATAATCCTCTAAACGCTTCTTGCCACAACTGATATAGGCTGATAAAGAAAGAACTCATGATGTAGCCCATTACAATGCTAAAAAAGGCTACTAGTAAACGAACTTTTCCTGTATTCTCAGCTGTCACTTTTAAAACCTTTTCCCATCTAACAAGATTTTTTAAAAGGTAAAAACTCACATAAATAAAGAGCATGTGACTGCTTAGAGTGAATAATAATTGAACCATTTGACTATTATACCATCTTCTCTGTTTGTGCGCTAGTTTGGAAACTTCACTTAAAACTAGGGATTGTTTTTCAAGTAATCAATTGCATCTTGTAGGGTTTTAACAGGCACGATTTTCATATCTGTCTTGATTGTTTTAGCTGCTTCTAGGGCTGTTTGGTAGTTGTTTTTCGCATCTGGATGCGCTTTTTGTTCTTCTTCGCTAACAGGGTTATCTGGAGCAAAGAAAATCGCGGCACCTTCTCTAGCTGAAGCTACAACTTTCTTATCAATACCTCCAATGTCTCCCACATTACCATCGCGGTCAATGGTTCCTGTACCGGCAACGATACGGCCATTACGAAGGCCAGGGTCAGCTATTTGGGTATAGATGGCCAGACTAAACATGAGACCTGCACTTGGACCGCCAATACCAGCTGTTGAAAAGCGAATTGGGACATCACTGGTCACTTCCGTACGGTCAATCAAACCGATTCCAATCCCATTTTTGCCATTTTCTAGAGTAATAATTTTTCCTTCTGCAGATTTGGTTTGCCCATCCTCTTCATAAGTTACCTTGACAGAGTCCCCTAATTTTTGAGAATTAACGTAATCAATCAAATCTTTGGAACTGTCGAAGGTCTGATCATTGACTGCTATGACCGTATCAGAGATGTTGAGAATCCCTTTAAAGGTCGAATTATCCGTCACAGTCAAAACATAAACCCCAAGGTATTTAAGTTCAATATCCTTACCAGCTGTTTTTAGCCCTTGATACTTGGCCATATTTTGCGATGTCTGCATGTAGAATTGATTGATCCGCATAAATTCAACATCGGAAGAACCACCTGTAGTCTCCTGAGCACTACGAATATCTGTAAAAGGCGTCAACCACGCATAAATCATATGGGCTAAAGTGGCATGTTGGACACCAACCGTAACGAAGTGATAGGCCCCAGCTTCCTTATCTTCTGTGTCATTGACTTTAAGGACTTGGCGAATATCTTCCGAACCACCTGGAACCTCTATATAGTAGGGCAAGGGCACTACAAATGCCAAGAAGGTCACAATCAAGGCCGCAATGACATATAAGGGCCATCTAATCTTTTTTTTCATTTTTTATTTCCTCCAAAATACTCTCAGGAACATAGCAGGTAATATCCTGACCAAACTTCAAAAGTTCTCTAACACCTGATGAACTGATATAGAGATGTTCAGGTCGACTATGCAAATAAATGGTTTCTATATCAGGAGACAGCTGATGATTGTAGTAATCAAAACTGGCTTCATATTGCAAATCCGACGCATTTCTCAAACCACGCACTAGGCAAGTAGCCCCCAGTCTTTTTGCAACATCAACTACCAATTCATCATGAGAAGACACGACTGCAACATTTTCCAAATGTTTCACAGCCTTTTCTAACCCCCGTTTACGATTTTCGATAGGAAGAAATCCTTGTTTGTGGGGATTAAAAAAAATACCGACATATAGCTTATCAAAGAGTCTGCTCGCCCGTTCAATGATATCCAGATGCCCATTTGTCATCGGATCAAATGAGCCTGTGAATAATACAATCTTATCTGACATAGACTGTCACCTTACTAATTCCATAAATCTTTTCCTTCCAGATGCCCAGGCAGGCAATTTCTTCTGGAAGTTCCACGGCTTTATCCGTCTCACACACGACCATGACATCTTCAGCAAAAAGCGCTCTCTCAGCCATTTTTTCAATATCTGCTACGATTTGTTCCTTGGCATAAGGAGGGTCTAAGAAAATGAGGTCAAATCCCCCAGATACCTGTTCCAATGCCCTTTCTGCATCCATTTTAAGAAGTTGAAATTTCCCAACTTCCTTGGTCATCTGAATATTTTCAGCCACAATAGCCTGAGCCTTACGGTCTCGTTCCACCAAAACAGCGCTGGACATGCCACGCGATACTGCTTCGATAGATAAACCACCACTACCTGCATAAAGGTCCAAGACTCGTCCCCCTTCAAAGTAGGGACCAATCATGTTAAAAATAGCTCCCCTAACCTTATCCGAAGTTGGTCTTGTCGTCTTGCCTTCTAGTGTCTTGAGGGGACGTCCCCCATAGATTCCTGATACGATTTTCATACCGTTTATTATACCAAATTATGGGCGAAAAGAGAAAGAAAACCGAACCTCGCGGTTCGATTCTCTACAAAATATTTTCGTAAGTATCGCGGACTTCTTGAGGCCAAACACTTGTTTGCACTTCTCCGATGTGTTTCTTACGAAGTAGGAACATGGCCATACGAGATTGTCCAATTCCTCCACCGATTGTCAATGGGAATAGGCCGTTCAACAAAGCCTTGTGCCATTCCAATTCCAAGCGGTCTTCATCACCTGTGATGGCAACCTGACGGCGAAGCGTTTCTTCATCTACACGGATTCCCATAGAAGACAACTCAAAGGCTCCACCCAGAGACTCATTCCAAACAAGAATATCGCCATTCAGACCCTTGTAGCCATTTTCAGATTCGCTTGTCCAGTCATCGTAGTCTGGTGCACGCCCATCGTGCGGTTTACCGTCTGGTAATTCACCACCGATACCGATCAAGAAGACTGCTCCAAATTCTTTACAGATAGCATTTTCACGCTCTTTTGGTGTCAGATCTGGGTAGCGTTCTACCAACTCTTCTGTGTGGATAAAAGTGATTTGTTTCGGCAAGATTGATTCGATATCATAGCGGGCTTCAACAGCTAGCTCAGTAAGACGAATAGCCTTGTAAATCTTCTCAACTGTTTCTTTTAGATAAGCGATATTCCGTTTACCATTTGGGATAACTTTCTCCCAGTCCCACTGGTCAACATAAACAGAGTGGGTCGCATCCAGCGAATCTTCGTCTGGACGAAGGGCCTTCATGTGGACAAAAAGGCCTTCTCCCTCACCGAAACCAAAACGGGCCAAAGTATGGCGTTTCCATTTGGCAAGTGAGTGCACCACTTCATAAGTAGCATCAGGGATTTGGAGAACCTTGACCGATACGGCATTCTCCACACCTGATAAATTATCCTGCATCCCGTCGCCGACCCTGCTCAAGATAGGACCTTGAACTTCGACAACTTCTAACTTATCTTTCAAATACTGGGTAAAAGTGTTTTTGACAAAGGAAATCTCTTCTTGTTGATGAATAAAACTTTTCTTCATAAACTACTCCTCAAAAAATTAATTAAAAGCATTATACACCTATTTCCAAGAAAAGAAAAGACCAAATATAAAAAAATCAGTGCTCCTTCGAACACTGATGTCATGAACCTTTTAGTCATTTCGACCGAAGATACGTAGAATACTTAGGAAGAGATTGATAAAATCAAGATAGATACTGAGAGCCATTGACACAACCCAACCTGTCGCTACACGGCCTTGTGATTGTTCATAAGCAAGACGAATTCTTTGGTTGTCCCAAGCAATTAGCCCAGAGAAGACCAAGACCATGGCTACGCTAATCATATAATCAAAGAAACCGCTAGCCAAGAAAATATTAACTACCATGGCAATCAGCAAACCGATAAGAGCCGCCATCATAGCCCGACCAAGCCCACTCAAATCTTTCTTGGTAAACATACCAACTGCCGCCATGACAAAGAAGAGAAGGGCGCTCGACACAAAGGCGGATAAAACTGTGCCCGGAGTATAGAAGGCCACCACAAAACTAAGGGTAAAGCCGTTTAAAACAGAGTAAAGTAAAAATACTGGAAGAGCCGCTGGACTATTCTTTGAAGCCATGCTACTGGCAACGAAAACCAAAGCCAACTCTGCAAAAGTAGCAATGGTCAACCAGAGACGTCCCTGCATCAAAAAGTAAACCAACTGAGACTGAAAGACCGTCAACATAAGACCTGATACTAAAGCGGATAGTCCGATTCCCAGACCAACAAAGGCATAAACCTTAGCGTAAAATTGATTGAGACCTGCGCGGTCATGAATAATAGTGTGATTCATCTTTTCTCCTTTTCTATGAACATCTTTCCTTGATTATAACAAAGAAAGTTAAAATTAGCTTAAATGGAAAATCAAGATACCGGCTGCAACGGCAACATTCAAACTCTCAGCCTGCCCCTTCATACTAATATGGACCAACTGGTCTGCACTTTCAGCCATGAGGGGACTAATTCCTTGACCCTCATTCCCCATAACTAGTACAAAATTTTCTATAGGAACCAGTTCTCTGTAATCAACAGAATCTTTAGATAGGGTTGTTGCCAGCACTGGGATAGCAACCTCTTTGGTTTCCTTAAGAAGCGCTTGACTCGACATCCGGTAAATAGGCAGATGAAAATGACTGCCTTGCATGGAACGTAGGGTCTTGAGACTGTAGATATCTGCCGATTTATCTGAAACAATTACTCCAGTAAAGCCTGCTGCATCCGCAGTTCGAATGATGGTTCCTACATTACCAGGATCTTGCACACCTTCCAAAAATAAGAACTTGCCCTGACTAAAGTCAGCTTGTCCTACTTCTTCTTTTTGAACCACCGCAACAATTCCCTGTGGAGTCTGAGAATCCGCCAAATCTAGCAGAATATCCTCTGACACCCAGACAGTTTGCGGAAAAGCAGCTAACTGATCTCGGTAATTTTCTAAGGCAAAGATTTTCTCAATCATCACCCCAGCTTGCACAGCTTCTTCAAACAAGTGCCAGCCTTCAATCAGATAAGCAGACTTGCGGTATTTTTTTTGGTGTAATTTCTTGGCATTTTTTACCACAGAATTGGCTTTTGAGGTTATAATAGTCATAGAAATATTATAACACAATCAAAGGGGTTTGGTATGCAAAAGGTTAGAATGATTGCCCAAGGTAGGGTGCAGGGAGTCGGCTTTCGTTGGGGTGTTTATAGCCTGGCACTTGAAATTGGTGGCATCACAGGTCGAGTATGGAATAACGACGATGGCACAGTGGAAATTTTAGCCCAAGCAGACTCATCTGCTATCATGGCAAAATTTATCCAAGAAATCCGCAAAGGACCAACACCTTTTTCAAAAGTCAGCTACTTAGATGTCAAACTGAGCAACTTTCCTCCTTACCCTGACTTTAAAATCGCAAATTAGGTCTCTAGAACTATTGTATATTTTGTAAAAAAACAGTAGAATAGAAAGGTATAATTTTTAAAGAAGGAATAAAAACAGTGAAATCTATTAAACGTTTTGCACTCTCAGCTATGGGAGTGGCTATGTTGCTAGTCTTAACTGGCTGTGTCAATGTCGATAAAGCCACAGGACAGCCAACAGGATTTATTTGGAATACTATCGGAGCGCCTATGGCTGAAGCTATCAAGTACTTCGCCAATGACAAGGGACTTGGTTTTGGGGTTGGTATCATCATCGTAACCATTATCGTGCGCTTGATTATCTTGCCACTTGGTATCTACCAATCATGGAAGGCGACGCTTCACTCTGAAAAGATGAACGCCCTCAAGCACGTCCTTGAGCCACACCAAACACGTCTCAAAGAAGCAACTACTCAAGAAGAAAAACTCGAAGCCCAACAAGCTCTCTTTGCTGCTCAAAAAGAGCACGGCATCAGCATGTTTGGTGGTGTAGGATGTTTCCCTATCCTCCTTCAAATGCCTTTCTTCTCAGCTATCTACTTTGCTGCCCAACATACTGAAGGTGTTGCTCAAGCAAGCTACCTAGGCATTCCTCTAGGTTCTCCAAGTATGATTTTAGTTGCCTTCGCTGGTATTCTTTACTATCTTCAATCACTCCTTTCACTTCACGGAGTAGAAGATGAAATGCAAAGAGAACAAATTAAGAAAATGATTTACATGAGCCCACTCATGATCGTTGTCTTCTCCCTCTTCTCACCAGCTAGTGTCACACTTTACTGGGTTGTCGGTGGTTTCATGATGATTCTCCAACAGTTTATCGTCAACTATATCGTTCGTCCAAAACTTCGTAAAAAAGTCCGTGAAGAACTAGCCAAGAACCCACCAAAAGCACGTGCTTTCTCTACACCAAGTGGACGAAAAGATGTTACCCCTGAACAACCAACTGCTATCACAAGCAAGAAAAAACACAAAAATCGCAACGCTGGAAAACAACGTTCGAGATAAGAAGAAAAAGGCTTAGCTGGTTTGCTAAGTCTTTTTTGCAAGTCATACTCTTCGAAAATCTCTTCAAACCACGTCAGCTTCGCCTTGCCGTAGGTATGATTACTGACTTCGTCAGTTCTATCCACAACCTCAAAACACTGTTTTGAGCAGCCTGCGACTAGCTTCCTAGTTTGTTCTTTGATTTTCATTGAGTATCAAAAGCCCGATGTTTCCATCAGGCTTCTTTTTTATCCATGTACACGTTTCATATAGTCTTGGTAACTTTCGGTATCCATGAGTTTTTTAGCGTTCTTGACGCGATCTGCTGTTGGTGGTTTAACCCCTTCGAGTGAATAAGGAATTCCCAGTTCACGCCATTTGAATTCTCCCATGGTGTGATAAGGCAGAATTTCAAACTTATCCACATTTTTGAGGGTCTTGACGAACTTCCCAAGTTCAATCAAGTCATCATCTCTATCTGTCAATCCTGGAACTAGCACGTGGCGAATCCAGACAGGTTTCCCGATATCTGATAGATACTGGGCACAGGCCAGGATGTTTTTATTGGTTTGACTAGTAACAATCTTGTGCTGTTCTTCGTTGATTTCCTTGATATCCAAGAGGACCAAGTCAGTGACAGCCATGAGTTTGTCAAACTTTTCAAGGTAACGTGGTTTATTACGGAAAGGAAGGGCACAAGTGTCCAAGGTACAGTGGATTCCGTGTTCTTTGGCCTTGGTAAAGAGGGCAATCAAGAAATCAATCTGCAAGAGGGCTTCTCCTCCACTGACTGTAATCCCACCCTTATTTCCCCAGAAACCGCGGTAACGCAAGGCCTCTGTCAAGACATCATCTACCGTCCGTTCACGTGACTTATTGGACTCCATAGCCCAAGTGTCCGGGTTGTGGCAGTACTGGCAACGCATGTGACAGCCCTGCAAAAAGACAATAAAGCGAATACCAGGCCCATCTACTGACCCAAAGCTTTCTGTCGAATGCACCATTCCTGTCACTTGTCCATAATCAATTGTTTCTTCAGACATATCGTTACCTTCCTTGAAAACGTTTTATAGTTTTATTATATCACGACTTGAAGGAAAAACAAGATTTTTGCCTATTTTTTAGAAAGCAATCTGTTTTTCAATTTCATTTTCAATTACTTATTATTTTATTCTTCAAAATCAAAACCATACAAGGTTGCAAAGTAGTCCTCAGGGCGCTCTGCACGGCGGATTTGACGGGCCTTACCTTCTTCGGTATAGAGGATTTCCGCAGAACGAAGTTTGGCGTTGTACTGGTAGCCCATTGAAAATCCGTGAGCACCTGTATCATGAATTACCAGCAAATCACCGATTTCTGTATGAGGCAGTTCGCGATTTACTGCAAATTTATCATTGTTTTCACAGAGTGAACCAACCACATCTACAACTTCAGTTGGTCCATCTGGATGGGTCACGTTAGTAATATGATGGTAGGCTCCGTACATAGCTGGACGCATGAGATTGACTGCTGATGCATCCACACCTAGATAGGTACGGTAGATTTCCTTCTTATGAGTCACTCTTGTAACCAAAGCACCATGAGGTGCTAGCATAAAACGCCCCAATTCGGTGAAAATCTTAACCTGACCAAGACCTGCTGGCGCAAGAACCTCTTCATACACCTTACGAACTCCCTCACCAATCAAGGCGATATCATTTGGCTCCTGCTCAGGACGATAGTTGACACCAATACCGCCAGAAAGATTGATAAAATCTAGTGAAATACCCAACTTTTCCTTGATTTCAACAGCCAATTCAAAAAGCTGACGCGCCAACTCTGGATAATAGAGATGGGTCACGGTATTGGACGCTAGGAAGGAGTGAATCCCAAAAGTCTTGGCTCCTTTTTCCTTCAAGATAGCAAAAGCTTCAAAGATCTGGTCCTTGGTCATTCCAAACTTAGCCTCTCCAGGATTGTCCATGATGTCTGTCCCCAGTTCAAAAACGCCGCCAGGATTGTAACGACATGAGATGATTTCTGGAATGCCTGCTGCTCGCTCTAGATGTTCAATATCTTCAAAGGCATCCAAGTTAATGGTCGCACCCAATTCACGCGCATAGGCATATTCCTTATCTGGCGTGTTGTTTGAAGAGAACATGATCTCAGAACCTGGAAAATCCAGTTTATGGCTCATCAAAAGCTCCACATAACTAGAGCAGTCCACACCGCAACCTTCCTCTTGAAGAATTTTCAAGATAGCTGGGGTTGGAGTAGCCTTAACTGCAAAATATTCCTTAAAGCCCTTGTTCCATGAAAATGCTTGGTTGACGGCTCTTGCCTTCTCACGAATCCCCTTCTCATCATACAAGTGAAAGGGAGTCGGGAACTCGGCAACAATCGCTTCTAAGTCTTCTTTATTGATAAATGGTGTCTTCATAAGCTTCCTTCTATTCTATTTGCAAAGAAAGGCTGGGACAATCGTTCCAACCTTTAGTTCTATCTCTTATTTATCTTCGTCAAAGATATTACCAACCTCAACATCGATAGTTTGGTTCTTGACATCAATATTGGTTACCTTCAAGAGTGACTTGTAGTCAAACTGCTTTTCACGTTCTTCTTGGGCATTGTCCGCAAAGACCGCTACACCTGCCAATTCTGAATCAAACTCACGCAAGAGACTGATCATCCCGTTGACAGTTCCGCCGCCTTTCAAGAAGTCATCCACAATCAAGACACGACTTCCTGCCTTGAGACTGCGTTTTGAAAGAAACATTTTCTCAATACGGTCTCCACTTGAACCTGAAACATAGTTGACGCTGACAGTTGAACCTTCGGTAATTTTCAGGTCACGGCGCACAATAACAAAAGGAACATTGAGGACATTGGCAACTGCATTTGCAAGTGGAACACCCTTAGTCGCTACAGTCATAACTGCATCAATTTTTTGATCCATAAAGCTCTTGGCAATAATGCGACCAATATTTTTCAAGATGGCTGGTGTGCTAAGTAAATCGGACAGGTAGATATAGCCACCTGGCAAGATACGGTCACTTTCTGACAACTTGGCACGCAAGTCCTCAACCATTTCCTTAGCATCATGGCTTGAGATTGATGGTGTGAAAATGACACCACCACCAGCACCAGTTACTGTCTGGATATGACCGATTTCAATTTCCTCAAAGGCGCGTTTGATAATGACGATATCCTCTGAGATGGATGATTTAGCAGATTCGTACTTTTCAGCAAAAGTATTGAGACTAGTTAGTTTATAAGGATTATTAATCAAATAGTTGGAAATGACAACCATCCGATCACTTCTTCTTAATTTCATTTCTATTTCCCACTTCATTTAATTTTGATATTTTATCTATTATACCATATTCACATAAAAAAACGAACATTCTTATCCTAAAAATGCTCGTTTTTCTTAAATTATTAATCTAAATCTGGTTTATAGAAGGAACGATTGTCCATTGCGAAGATTTTATTGGTCATCTCTCCCTTATCCACCAAAGCAAGAGCTGTTGACATCATCATCATGCTTGCATCCAGATTGTCAATCATATGGATAATCTCTGCTTCCATAATGCGTGGACGGACTGGACTTCCATACTCAAGTAAACCGTGGTGACTGAGGATGACATGACGAAGCAAAACGACTTCTTCCTTGGTATCATCGATGCCGAGTTCCATCACTGTCTTGGTAATTTCACTATCAATCAGAGCGATATGCCCAAGAAGATTGCCTCGCACTGTGTACTCGGTCTGGTCTGGTCCCGTCAACTCGATGACTTTAGCTAAGTCATGCAGCATAATCCCTGCATAGAGCAGGCTCTTATTGAGCTGAGGATAGACTTCGCTAATAGCATCTGCCAAACGCACCATGGTCGCCGTATGATAGGCCAAGCCTGTTTCAAAGGCATGGTGATTAGTCTTGGCAGCTGGATAAGAGTAGAATTCCTTATCATACTTGGTGTAGAGCTTTCGGACAATTCGTTGCCAAACAGGATTTTCAATTTTAAAAATCATTTGCGACATGTAGTCACGGATTTCCTTGGCATCAACTGGCGACTTGACCTTGAAATCAGCTGGATCATTGGGTTCACCAGGATGAGGCAGGCGAAGGGTAATTTGATTGACTTGAGGGGTGTTGTTATAAACTTCTCGGCGTCCTTTCATGTGGACAACCTTACCTGCGGTAAAGGCCTCAACGTTATGAGGTTGGGCATCCCAGAGTTTCCCTTCAATCTCGCCACTATCATCTTGGAAGGTAAAGGCTAGGTAGTTTTTCCCAGCTCGAGTTTGCCTCAGGTCAGCTGACTTGATTAGGTAAAAGCCTTCAAATAGCTCATCTTTTTTCATGTGACTAATCTTCATATTCTTCCTCATTTTCTTGGAAATGGAGTAGATCAAGCGCAGGCTCACCTTCTGACAACTCAATGTGACGGAGCGTCCGCTCGATAGCTGTGGTACGACGGTTTAATAATTCATCAATATTGCCAGAGGCATGTTGGAGGTGTTTTTGTGCCTTGACCAGAATGCCACCAAACTTACCAAACTCGGTCTTAACACTGGCAAGAGTCTTGCTGATATGGTCAGCACTCTTTTGGATATTAAGGGTTTTGAAACCAACTGATAGGGAATTGAGAAGAGCTGATAGGGTACTTGGACCCGCGACAATAATCTGCTCTTCCCGTCTCAAGTCATCAAAGAAGACCGGATTGCGGACGATTTCTGAGTAGAGACCTTCTGTCGGAACAAACAAAACTCCAAAATTGGTAGTCCGAGGCGGTGCTATGTACTTGCTCTTGATATCCTTGGCAAAGCGTTTGACGCTGGCTAGGAGCGACTTACGACAGCGTTCGATCTCGTCCTTGTCACCCGCTTCATAGGCTTCTTCTAAGCGGTAATAATCTGCCAGTGGAAACTTGGAGTCAATCGGTAAGTAGACATATTCCTGGTCACCCTGTCCAGGCAACTTGATGGCATACTCCACTCGTTCACTAGAGTTTTCAACCGTTGCGTACTCTCGTTCATACTGGGCAGGGGTCATGATGTCTTCGATGATTTGCCCCAGTTGCAATTCTCCCAAAATTCCTCGAGTCTTGGTTCCGGAGAGAACTTTATTAAGAGCACCGACATCACGGGCAACAGTCTGCATTTCTCCAAGACCACGATTGACCGACTCCAGTTGTTTGGAAACTGTCTCAAAGGAGGCCTGCAAGCGTGTCTGCAAGGTCTTTTCTAGTTTTTCTTCGACCGTTTGGCGCATTTGTTCCAAACGTTGCTCATTTGATTCCTGCAAGGCTTGAAGCCGTTGGTCGGTCTTATCTCTAGTTTGCAAGAGATTATCTGTCATTTCTTGACGGACCTGAGTCAGACCTTGGTGCAATTCCATTCGCACTTCTTGCAAACGGTCGCTGACAGCTACTTCCAAGTCTTTTTGATCTAACTGACTGGCTTGTCTGGCTTGTTCAAAGCGATAATCTAACTGGTCTGACAAATGATCTGCCTGGTCCTCCAAGCTCTTGGCTAGATGTTTTTCCTGCTTATCCTGTCTTTGCCAAATCAGAAAGAGGCCAGCTAGGTTGGCAATTAATAATAGAACTAATAAACTTTCCATCCTACCTCCTGTCATTGCTATGCAGTACGACCACATAACCATCTGGGCAAGTCACCGACACTTCCCTATCTATATATTCATTAGAAGCGTACACTTTTTTAAAGAAAAAATTTTCCTCTGTCAACTCATACTTGGCACCAAGAATGGTCAGCTGGCTATCCCGAACCGGCATAAAGGCAAGATAGTCGTAGTCTGAACGAGGTTCTAGCTGACTGGTTCCTTCTGGACAATAGGCAATCAAGTTTTGCCCATCCTCAATCGCTATCTGACGCATATAGGGAGCCAACTTGGGATTGCTAGGCAGAAAAACATTGGCCAGCATATGGTCAATACGGCCACCCAAAGCACCGAAAATAGTAACCTCAGCCTGAGGATTTTTCTCAAAAATAGTCAAGAGAGCCAATTCCAGATCTGTATCATCCTTTTCTGGTCGGGCTTGGACAAAATGCTGGGCACGTTTTTGAATCAACTGTCGCTCTTCTGCAGTGACAGAATCAAAATCTCCAACTGCTAGAGCAAGAGGTAGGTTTTTCTCCAAGACCCAGAGCGAGCCTCGATCCACACCGACAAAGCAATCAAAGTCTGTCCGGTAGTGACCGCGGTCTCCTCCTGCAAAAACGGCAACTCTAGTCCAGTTGTTTTCTGAGAGTTTGTACTCGCTCATTGACATCTCCCTTAAAGACATAGGAACCTGCTACAAAAACGGTCGCACCAGCTTCTTTGGCTTGAGCAATGGTTTGACCATCAATACCACCATCCACTTCGATTTCAAAGTTCAAAACTTTTTCATCACGAAGAGCAACCAACTCACGGACCTTATCCATGGTCTCTGGTAGAAAGGCTTGCCCACCAAAGCCTGGGTTAACTGTCATGATTAAAACTTGGTCAACTAGATGAAGGACGTGCTTGATGGCTTCAACTGGTGTGCCAGGATTGATAACGACTGAAGGCTTAACTCCGAGTGAACGTATTTTTTGGAGGGCACCATGAATATGAGGCGTTGCTTCTACATGGATGCTGATGATATCGGCACCTGCACGCGCAAAGTCTTCTAAATGATGCTCTGGATTAGCTACCATCAAGTGGCAGTCAAAGACCATCTTGCTATGAGGGCGAAGAGCTTCGACCACACCTGCACCAAAACTGATTTGTGGTACAAAGTGACCATCCATGATATCGATATGGGCATATTCTGCCCCAGTTGCTTCTAGGCGTTTGATTTCACGTTCAAAGTTGGCATAATCTGCTGCCAGAATTGACGGAGCAATCTTGTATTGAGACATAGGTTTCTCCTTATTTTGGAATTTTTTTGCTGACTTTTTTATAGGTTTCTCTGCGATTTTCAATCTCACTGAGGAATTGCAGGTAATTATCAAAACGGAAGGTTGCAATGGTACCATCTTCAATAGCTGGCTTGACCGCACAAGACGGCTCATGGGTATGGGTACAAGTACGGAACTTACAATCTCGGCTAACAGTAGCAATCTCTGGGAAGGCCTGATTGAGGTCTTCAGCCGTTGACACTTCATAGTCCAAGGATGAAAATCCCGGTGTATCTGCGATTTTACCCCCATTGAGGTTGTAAAAACTAACAGCTCGAGTAGTGTGGCGCCCGCGACCCAGACTGTCTGAAATTTCTCCTGTTTCAAGATTGAGGTCTGGTGCGATTTTATTGAGAAGAGTTGATTTCCCAACACCTGTCTGCCCCATAAAGACTGTAACCTTGCCTGTTAACAAGGGCAAAAGTTCTTCTTTACTGGTCACAAAGTTGTAGCCGATATCACCATAAGTCTGTTTATAAAAATCCAGTTCCCCTCTATCTTCCAGTAGGTCCATCTTGGAAATATAGACGATGGGATGAATACCCTTGTGCTCCAAAAGAACCAAGAAACGATCCAGCAAATTGCTGTTAAAATCAGGTTCCTTGACAGACATGATCACCACAGCTTGGTCAATATTGACAATAGGCGGACGGACCAGACTGTTTTTCCGTTCATGAATCTTGAGGATATAGCCTTCTGAATTTTCCTCGGCAGAAAAATCTACCAAATCCCCAACGTAGGGAGTATGGCCTTTTTTACGGAAATTTCCACGCGCGCGTGTTTGATAGACCAGGCCATCACTCTCTACATAGTAGAACCCAGCCAAGGCTTTAATGATTTGTCCCTGCATCTTAGAGTCCTTGCCCTTTAAGTGCATCTGCTAGGCTGGCAAATTCTGCCAAGCTGAGAGCTTCCCCACGTACACTTGGTGACAAGCCTGCTTGGCCCAAAGCCTTGGTCAATTTATCCTTGACTTCCTCGGTCTTGCCAAAGTAACCTGTCAAATTGTTCCACAAGGTCTTACGGCGATGGGTGAAACTAGCCTTGGAAACCTTAAAGAAGAAGTTCTCATCTTCTACTGCTACGGCTGGTTCTGGACGACGCACCATTTTCAAAATAGCAGAGTCCACGTTTGGCGCTGGCACAAATACCGTACGAGGCACGATGAAGGCAACCTTGGCAGTCATGTAATACTGCACAGCGATTGACAAACTGCCATATGCCTTGGTATTTGGTTGAGCGGAAATACGATCTGCCACTTCTTTTTGCATCATGACCACAAACTCACTAAAAGGAATGCCACTCTCGATTAAGTGCATGAGAATAGGCGTCGTGATATAGTATGGCAAGTTAGCTACTACCTTGATTGGCAGGTCAGGATTTTTGAAATTCTGGATATGTTGCGCCAAATCGACCTTGAGAATGTCCTCGTTAACCACTGTTACATTGTCAAAATCACGTAGGGTATCTGCCAAAATTGGCACCAAACGGTGGTCAATCTCAAAGGCCATGACTTGAGCCGCACGCTCTGCCAAAAATTCTGTCAAGGCACCAATCCCTGGCCCGATTTCGATAACATTGACCTGGTCATCAATTTCAGCCGTATCCACGATTTTTTGAAGGATATTAGTATCCGTCAAGAAATTTTGCCCGAAGGACTTTTTAAAGGTAAAACCGTGACGCTCCAGCACTGCCTTGGTCACGCTATAATCTGCAATTCTCATCTATTCTCTTTTCTATTATCTGTTACTACTATTGTAACACATTCCCCTTACATTTGGGGTCTGCTTAGCTGTTCTCATAAGATTTCATAGCTTCTTCCACTTCTGCCAAGGTGACTCCAAACAACTCTAAGCGTTTGAGGAGTTGCTTGCCGTTGGAATAGCCAATTCGGAGAGCCTCTCCTAGATATTCTCGTCGCTTACGGCTGTCTGCCCCTGCTAGAAAACCAAGGCGAATCAAGTCGTTACGACTGATGTCAAACTGACTCTCATGTTCAAATTGTTCCGTCACCTGAGCTAGAGCCGTTTTCAGGTCTTCATAGCTAGCATGTTCAATTCCCAGAGACCGCCCCTTGGTCTTGGATTTAGGAACAGCTTCATCTCGCTTGAGGAAGGCGTGCTGAACTGTTGGAATGGCCGTCATAATCATGCGACGAATCCGCTCCCCATTAAAATCTGGGTCTGTAAAGACAATGACTCCATGGCGTTGGTGTAAACGCTGAATCCGCTCTATATCCTGGTCATTGATGGCAGAACCTCGAGTCTCATAGGTCTCTACCTCGAAATAACGTTTGAGATTGGCCGTATCATCGCGACCTTCGACCACGATAACTTGTGAAATTTTTTCCTTCATTACTTGCTATCCAATCCAAAAATGCGCTCTGCATTTGCAGTCGTTGCCACCGCTAGCTCTTCTGTCGTCATGCCACGCAAATTCGCGATAAAATCTACTACATAGCGAGTGTAGGCAGTTTTGTTTTCGCGACCACGCTTGGGTACAGGTGCTAAGTAAGGCGCGTCTGTTTCCACCAAAATCTTGTCCAAAGGTAACTCTTTAGCTGCTCCTTGGATGTCAGTTGCCTTCTTGAAAGTCACCACTCCTGAGAAGGAAATAGTCATACCAAGCTCGACAAACTTCTCTGCCCATTCAAGTGTTCCAGAGAAAGAATGCATGATACCACCACGAGGACCAACGCCCTCGCTCTTGATAATCTCATAGGTATCTTCCAGCGCATCACGGGTATGGACCACAAAAGGTAAATCCAAGTCCTTAGATAACTGAATCTGACGGCGAAAAACCTGCTCTTGCACTTCTTTGGACGCTGTCATCCAATGGTAGTCCAAACCAATCTCACCCAAGGCAACAATCTTGGGATGTTTTAACTTATCCAACAAGTAAGCCTCGACTTCCTCTGTATAAGTGCCAGCTTCTGTAGGATGCCAACCAATAGTTGCGTAGAGTTGGTCGTACTCATCCACCAACTCCAAAGCACGCTCAATCGTCGGTTGATCAAAACCAACAATATTCATCTGTGTTACACCCATCTCAGCGGCTAAGGCAATTTCTTCTGCCTCACGACCTGCAAATTCTTCTACATTCAAGTGTGTATGTGTATCAAAAATCATCTCTTCTAACCTCGTTTTCTATCTTCTATTATACCAAAAAACTGCCCTCTCTCCTCATCTGTAAAAAATATTCTAAAATCCATCGTCGTCTCTTGACGCTATTTTTCCAAAGCAGTATAATAGCACTTATTGAAATTTTCAGAAAAGGAAAATACCATGTTTACAAAATTAAAACAGACCTTTATCGGTCGTCCTCTTAAGTCCTTAACAGAAGGCGAGGGAGGGCTGCTGGGAAAAATGCAGGCCTTGGCCATGTTGTCAAGCGACGCTCTATCTTCCATTGCCTATGGGCCTGAGCAAGTAGTCCTCGTCTTGGCTAGTCTCTCTCCACTTGCTATATGGTGGAGCCTTCCTATCGGCCTTTTTGTCCTCCTACTCCTGGCCAGTCTGACCGTTTCCTACCGTCAAATTATCCACGCCTACCCTCAAGGAGGAGGGGCCTATATGGTTACTCGAGAAAATCTATCGCCCGAGCTAGGCTTGATTGCTGGAGGTAGTCTGCTGGTTGACTACATGCTGACTGTGGCAGTATCGGTATCATCTGGAGCTGATGCTATCACAGCAGCTCTCCCTGCTCTCCACCCTTACAATCTCCACATCTCCATTTTTCTAGTTTGCTTGCTCATGCTTTTGAACTTACGGGGGTTGAAAGAATCTGCCAGTTCACTGATGATTCCTGTCTTTCTCTTTATCATTAGTACTGTCTTTCTCTTGCTCTATGGAATCTTTCAACTAGTAACTGGTTCTCTCAGCTATCAGGCGACTTCTCCTATCGGCCATGCTGTACCGAGTCTGTCTATCGTTCTCATTCTAAGAGCCTTTACCAGTGGTTCTGCCTCTCTAACAGGGGTTGAAGCTATTTCAAATGCCGTTCCCTTCTTCAAGACTCCGAAAGAGAAGAATGCTGCTCAGACCTTGACCATTATGTCATTGATTTTAGGTTTTCTTTTTGCAGGCATTACCTTCCTAAACTACTGGATGGGGATTATGCCTCAACACGGAGAAACTATTCTTTCACAGATGGCTCAAGGCATCCTTGGTAATTCCTTCTTTGGCCACCTTGGCTATTATACCTTCCAATTCTCCACAGCCTTGATTTTAGCCGTAGCTGCCAATACTGGCTTTTCAGCCTTCCCTATGCTGGCCTACAATATGGCTAAAAACAAATATATGCCCCACCTCTTTATGGAAAAAGGAGACCGCCTAGGCTACTCTAATGGAATTTTAACTCTGGCTTTTGGGGCTATGATTCTTCTTCTCATTTTTAACGGCAATACCGAACGTTTGATTCCTCTTTATACTATCGGTGTCTTCGTTCCCTTTGCCCTTTCTCAGACTGGGATGATTCGCCATTGGAAAAAAGAAAAAGGGGCAAATTTCTTAAAACCTGCCCTTGCCAATATCCTTGGGGCCATCATTTGCTACGCGATTGTACTGATCCTGCTCTTTTTCCGTCTCAGCGATATCTGGCCTTTCTTCCCGATTATTCTCGTACTCACCCTACTTTTCTTAGCCATTCACAGTCATTACCAAAAAGTAGCCCAACAACTGCGACTCTATGAAGGAATCGAAAAACGTACCTACGATGGCAATCTTGTACTCGTTCTAGTAGGGAATGTCACACGCGTCAGCGTTGGAGCCATTAACTACGCTCAAAGTATCGGGGATGAAGTCCTAGCTATGCACATTTCTACTAAGGAAACAGCAGAAAAAGACCAAGAAATTCTCCAAGAATTTACCGATTACTTCCCAACCATTACTCTGAAAAACATCAAGACCAGCTACCGTGACATCATTACGCCTACTGTCAAGTATGTCAAACGGATATCCGAGGAAGCCCAGAAAAAGAACTATACAGTCACTGTTCTGGTACCCCAGTTTATCCCTAATAAACCTTGGCAAAATATCCTGCACAATCAGATGAGCCTCAAACTCAAATACGCCCTTCGTTGGCACCAGGACGTCGTTGTCGCTAGCTACTCCTATCACTTAAAAGAATAAAGAAAAGGCCCTACCAGAAGCAAGAAGCTCTGGTAAGGCCTTTTCTGAATCCAGCCACTATGCTTATACTCAATGAAAACCAAAGAGCAAACTAGGAAGCTAGCCGCAGGCTGCTCAAAGCACTGCTTTGAGGTTGTAGATGAAACTGACGAAGTCAGCTCAAAACACTGTTTTGAGGTTGCAGATAGAACTGACGAAGTCAGTAACATATATACGGTAAGGCAACACTGACGTGGTTTGAAGAGATTTTCATTGAGTATTAACTGAAAAGCGTGACTAGAAATATCATTGAATGTGGTTAGCTAAATCTTCCTGAGCTTTTTTATTTGACTCAGCTTTTTCTTTTAGCCATTTTTCATAAAGTTCTTGGTACTGTTTAGCAGTTACTGGCTCTTTTTGCAATTCAACATATTTATAGTTGTCCGCATTTCCCTTATGACCAACGAATGAGAATGGACCTGTAAATGGTACAGTCTTACGGAAGATTGGGTTGGCTCCACCACTTTGAACTGGTAGGAACAAGGCGCTATCTGTCAACCAAGCTTGGGCTTCAGCATATTTTTCATAGCGAGCTTGAGTATCTGTGATTTCCGCATCAGCCTGATCCAAGAGTTTCTTGTAGTCAGAAAGACCAATCTTGTCCTTGACTTCCTTGTCTTTTCCTTCAGTCAAGCCCATATTTTTCAACTGAGAACCTGTCTCTGGATCAAGGATCGCTAGGTAAGTCTTAGGATCTGAGTAATCTCCACCCCATCCTGAGATGTCGATATCATAGTCTTTTTGTTCTGCTGTATCTGCAAAGTAGGTTGCCTGGTCTTTTTCATCCGGAGATAGTTGGATAACATCGATAACCACATTATCCTTACCAAGAGTTTCTTCCACTGTTTGTTTGAAAGATCCAGCCTGTTGCACATCCAACTTAGCAGTCTGGTCAACTGGCATATCCAAATGAATTGGGAAGGTTACTCCCTGTGCTTGCAGGCTTTCTTTAGCCTTAGCAAACTTCTCTTTGGCCTTGTCAGGGTTCAAGAAGGCTTGCTTACCATCGTTTAGGTTAATATTTGCCCAATCTTTACCGTAGTTGACAATTTTTTCATTGACAATATCACCAAAGTTCTTATCGCCAACTTGGACAAAGTTACTTGGTGTAACCGTGTTACGCAAGATACGGTCTGCTCCATCTTCACCATTTGTCTGCGCTGCATAAGCATGACGGTCAAAGGCAAAGTTGATAGCCTGACGGAAATCTTTATTTTGCATAGCTGCGCGTGCATCTGTCTTTTCCTTATCAGACTGCTTCATAGTCTGCTTGTAGCTTTGACGATTGACGTTGAAAAGATAGTAGAAGGTAACTGAGTTTTGTGGTGTATAGGTAATCTTGTCCTCATTTCCCTTTTTGAGTTCAGCAAAGACTGAGCTTGTTGGGAAGATACGGCCGTCCGTATAGTTACCATCCAAGAAACCTCGAGCAATGCTGTCTTGGTCAGAACCATCAAAGAAAGAGAGCTTCACTTTCTCGATTTTGACATTGTCCTTATCCCAGTAATTAGGGTTTTTGTCAAATTCAATCAAAGATTTGGATGTGAAAGATTTAAACAAGTAAGGACCATTTGACAAAATACTTGATGGTGTCACACTTCCAAAGTCATCTCCCTTAGACTTCAAGAAGGCTTCATTTACAGGACTAAGAATACTTGCTGTTGTTTTAGAGTTCCAATAAGTTTCAGGTTGGTTGAGGGTGTATTGTAGTGTGTAATCATCCACTGCCTTCACACCAACAGTTCCAAAATCAGATGATTTCCCTTCAACATAGTCTGCTAGCCCCTTGATGGAGTCTTGCACCAAGTACAAGTTCTCAGCTTTTTTATCAGCCGCATACTTAAGACCAGTCACAAAGTCATGAGCCGTTACATCCGCATACTCTTCTCCTTCAGAAGTATACCATTTAGCCCCCTGACGGATTTTATAAGTGTAAGTCAAACCATCTTTTGACACTGTCCATGACTCAGCCATAGAGGGAATGAGATTGCCATACTGATCATTTTCCAACAAGCCATCAATCAAGTTGGCTGTGATACTAGATGTAGAGTCTCGAGTAGAGGTAATGTAATCCAAGGTATCTGGGTTATTGACAAAGATATAAGAGTAAGTCTTATCTGCATTACTTGATTGGGAAGACCCACATGCCGCTAGAGCTAGACTCGCTGTCAAAGCCATAGCTCCAAAAAGCATAACTTTTGATTTCTTCATGATTATTCTCCATTTTTTACAGTATGTGAAATATTATACACCATTTGAGCAAAAATATAAAGCCTTTTGAACTTTTTTACAAAAATAAAAATCAGTAGACTCGAGTTCCTACTGATTTTTGATATAGTTCGTTTGGATTATGCAGCCAAAACTTTGCGTCCTTTACGACGACGAGCTGCCAATACGCGACGACCGTTTTTAGTTGACATACGGTTACGGAATCCGTGTTTGCGCGCACGACGAAGTTTACTTGGTTGATAAGTACGTTTCACGATGAATACCTCCTCATAGATTTTGTATTCGTTTAGCCGGCTATAAAGTGATCAGTTACTAAACATACTTTACTATTCTATCTGATTCTTTCACTTTTGTCAATAGCTCTAGGCAAATGTTTCCAGCTTTTTCTAATGTAAGCCCTATCTACGATACTGTTTCAAGAATCGAGTCATCTTTTCTTGGATTTGGGCTAGTTCATCAACACGCGGAAGATAAACGATACGGAAGTGGTCTGGTTCCTGCCAGTTAAAGCCTCGACCGTGAACCAAGAGAACCTTTTCTTGCTTCAAGAAATCAAGGACAAACTGCTCATCATCATCGATACGGTACATATTGCGGTCGATTTTAGGGAAGATATAGAGCCCAGCCTTGGGTTTAACAGCAGACAGACCTGGAATATCTTGAATAGCATTGTAGATGAAATTTCTTTGTTCATAAATTCGTCCACCAGGAAGGAGCAATTCGTCGACTGATTGGTGACCACCCAAGGAAGTTTGTACGACTTGTTGGGCCAAAACGTTAGAGCAAAGGCGCATATTGGACAGCATATTGAGACCTTCGATATATCCTTTAACGTGTGTCTTAGGTCCAGACAAGACCATCCAACCTACACGGAAACCAGCGATACGGTGCGATTTTGACAGACCATTCATGCTGACACAAAAAACATCTGGTGCCAAGCTCGCCACAGGCGTATGCACATGCCCATCCATTACCATGCGGTCATAGATTTCATCCGCAAAGATGATCAAATCGTTCTGACGGGCAATCTCAATAATCTCCAGCAAGAGTTCCTTAGGATAAAGGGCTCCGGTTGGGTTGTTTGGATTGATAAGGACGATTGCCTTGGTATTGGAAGTGATTTTTGACTTGATATCGTCAATATCTGGGTACCATTCTGCAGCTTCATCACAGATATAGTGAACTGCATTTCCCCCAGCTAGGCTGACAGCGGCCGTCCAGAGAGGATAGTCAGGCATTGGGACTAAGACCTCATCCCCATTGTCCAAAAGCCCCTGCATAGACATGACAATCAACTCACTGACACCATTTCCAAGGTAGATATCATCAATATCTACATTTGGGAATTTCTTCAATTGACAATACTGCATGATGGCCTTACGGGCTGAGAAAATCCCTTTAGAGTCAGAATACCCTTCACTATCACGCGCATTCATAATCAAGTCATGAATGACCTCGTCTGGCGCTGTAAAGCCAAATTCTGCTGGATTTCCTGTATTCAGACGTAAAATCTTTTCTCCGTTTGCTCGCATCCGCATGGCTTCTTCCAATACAGGGCCACGAATATCATAAGCAACATGCTCTAACTTACTAGACTTGTTATATTCTTTCATCTTGTTTCCTCAATTCATCAGGATAGTAACATTATACCACTAGAAAGAGAATGCGACAAGTTTGCTGAAATGTGTTACTAGATTCAGATAGAAGAAAAGCCTCACTAAAAGCGAGGTCAAGACAGTGGAGATAGCAGGTGTTTTGCCAAAAAACATCACATACCAAAAGATAAACCTAGAAAAAGCAAGCCTAAAAAGGAGTCATAGAGAAGATTGAACATGAGGAAAAGCCCCCATATCATCAAGTAATCCCAGCGACCACTTCTTTTTGCAACTAGGAATAATAGCAGATGGTAGAGTAGGTGAAAGACTAAAAAGCCAATAAAACCTGGATAGAGAAGTGGAATCAGCTTTTCTAATTGCCAGATCATAATCACTTCTACCAAGACTGAAACCAGGATGATTCCATAATAAAGGAAATTTGATTTTTGAAAAGCGTTTTTCATCATTCTCCCTCCTTTCACTTCTTCCCTGCTATCCTTTCTTTTATTTTATCATATATTTATATAGTTTTTAAGCACTAACATTCTTTTGAAAAATACTTTTTTTACTTTACTTCTATAGTGAAAAGGTTTACAATTGTAGTAAGAAAATTTCAGGAGGTTTCATTATGGCACAACGTTACCAAAATATTATGGTCGCAATCGATGGTTCTAAGGAAGCGGACTTGGCTTTTGTCAAGGGAGTTCATTCTGCTCTACGAAACGACGCTAAACTCACCATCGCTCATGTCATTGACACACGCGCTCTCCAAAGCGTATCCACCTTTGATGCTGAAGTTTACGAAGAACTCCAAGTCGATGCTGAAAGTCTGATGAAAGAATACGAAAAACGTGCGAAAGATGCTGGTGTGACAGATGTTCATATCGTCATTGAAATGGGAAATCCAAAGACTCTCTTGGCACGTACTATTCCAGATGCTGAGGAAGTGGACCTCATCCTCGTTGGCGCAACTGGTCTCAACGCCTTTGAACGCCTCTTGGTCGGTTCTTCATCTGAATACATTCTCCGCCATGCTAAGGTCGATTTGCTGGTTGTGAGAGAACAAGAAAAAACTTTGTAATCACGAAGAAAAGGAGCTTAGCGCTCCTTTTTGTTTACTATTTATACTCTTCGAAAATCTCTTCAAACCACGTCAACGTCGCCTTGCCGTAGGTATGTTACTGACTTCGTCAGTTCTATCTGCAACCTCAAAACAGTGTTTTGAGCTGACTTCGTCAGTTCTATCTGCAACCTTAAAACAGTGTTTTGAGCTGACTTCGTCAGTTTCATCTACAACCTCAAAGCAGTGCTTTGAGCAACCTGCGGCTAGTTTCCTAGTTTGCTCTTTGATTTTCATTGAATATTATTTCTCTCTTTATGGCGTTCATAAGCCTTGAGCTGACGCTGCAGTTCCTTTTTAATAGCGGGTTCGGGAGCATATTTTTCTTCCCAATCATCTGGTTTTAAGATTTTGTGGGTCACTGGATCAAAATGGGCCTTGCCATCTGGGAAAATTTTCCCCATATTGGCCTGATGGACAATGTCAAAAATACGTTCTGGGTCCACCCCCATCAAGACAAAACTACCGTAGGTGAAGTAAAGCGTGTCAATCAAGGCATCCACTTGCCCTACCAAATCTTGCTGGGCAGGCGTCTTCTTGGCTACCTTATCTGCTGCCTTATCAAGGGCCTGATGAAGTTGCGATAGAGCTTGGCCAAAATCCTCTTCCGAAGGACTGGCAGCCCGAACAAACTCCACCAATTCTTCTATCTTAAAGCCAGCCCTATGGGTTGCACCCTCTAAATCCCAAGCTCGAGGTTCTTCTTGTGTCCGTTCATCCATCATGTGGTGGAAGGTCTTGACCTTATTGAAATGATAGTCACGACTGACAAAAACTTTTTCTGAAGCCAGAACACCAAAATGTTCCAAGGCCTTGTGAATGCCGTCTTGCTGATTGCTGGTGGTGATGTGTTTGGCGACTTCCTTAACGCTGCTACTACCATTTCCCATAGCAACGGACATACCGACACCAGCCAGCATCTCTAGGTCGTTGTCTGAGTCACCAAAGGCCATGACTTGGTTGAGGTCAAAGCCATATTCTTTCCCAACTCGGCGTATACCTTCCAATTTGGAATTTCCCCTATTGATGACATCCGCAGCAAATGGATTGCTACGTGTCAATTTCAAATCTTCAAAATCAGCTGCCGCCTTCTCAGATTCTTCTGGCGTCATTAGCATCAAAACTTGGTAGATAGGCTGATTCATCAGATGAAGCAGGTCTTCTTCCTTTTGGGGAACAACCTTGCTGACCATACGATTAAAGGAATGACTCACCGTACGGGTTAAAACAGATGGAACGAAGCGACTGATTCGTTGGGAAAAAGAACCCAGACCAAAAGACATGATTTTAGACCCCAGCATGGCATCCTTGGTCCCTAGAGCAATCTCCTTGCCTTCTTTTTTAGCATAAGTAATTAGCTGGCGCAAATGTAACTTGGAAATCGGGCTCGTGAACAAGACTCTGTCTTTGGTAAAGATATACTGGCCATTGTAGGTTACCGCAAAATCCAAATCCAAATCGTCCATCAATTCCTTAACAAAAAAAGGTCCTCGTCCTGTTGCTACGCCAACCAGCACCCCTTGTTCTTTGACAATCTTAATCGCGTCCTTAGTGGATTTCAAAACACTCTTGCGATCGTTGACCAAGGTTCCATCGATATCAAAAAAAACAGCTTTGACTTCCATCCTATCCCAATCTCCCCTTTTGTGATACAATGATTATACCACATTTCAGAAAGAGTGAGTAAATCATGCCTAAGAAAATCCTTGTTTTACATACAGGTGGGACTATTTCCATGCAGGCCGATGCTTCTGGCGCTGTTGTGACGAGTTCAGATAATCCCATGAATCATGTGTCTAACCCACTTGAAGGAATCCAAGTCCACGCCTTGGACTTTTTTAACCTGCCAAGTCCCCATATCAAACCCAAGCATATGCTGGCCCTCTACCAAAAAATCAAAGAGGAAGCTGCTAATTACGATGGGGTGGTAATCACACATGGGACCGACACTTTGGAAGAAACAGCCTATTTCCTTGATACCATGGAAGTTCCCCACAAGCCCATCGTTCTAACAGGGGCCATGCGTAGTTCCAATGAACTCGGTAGTGATGGTGTCTATAATTATCTGAGTGCTTTACGAGTTGCCAGCGATGACAGGGCTGCTGACAAAGGAGTTTTGGTCGTTATGAACGATGAAATCCACGCTGCCAAGTATGTTACCAAAACACATACGACCAATGTCAGCACCTTCCAGACTCCTACTCACGGGCCACTTGGTCTGATTATGAAACACGAAATCCTCTACTTTAAAACAGCTGAGCCCCGTGTCCGCTTTGACCTCGATCACATACAAGGATTAGTCCCTATCATCTCAGCTTATGCTGGTATGACAGATGAGCTGATTGATATGCTGGATTTGGATCAATTGGACGGTTTGATTATCCAAGCCTTCGGAGCTGGTAATATTCCCAAAGAAACGGCTCAAAAACTAGAAAGCCTTCTACAAAAAGGAATCCCAGTCGCTCTAGTATCACGATGCTTTAACGGTATTGCTGAGCCTGTTTATGCCTACCAAGGTGGGGGCGTGCAGTTGCAAAAATCTGGTGTCTTTTTTGTTAAAGAACTCAACGCCCAAAAAGCCCGTTTGAAACTCCTCATCGCCCTCAATGCTGGATTAAAAGGACAAGCCTTAAAAGACTATATGGAAGGCTAACCTCTTCTCTAGAAAGCAAAATCAGGAAATCTTCACGATTCCCTGATTTTTTCTATTTACGTTTTCGTGTTGAACGACGTTCTGTCAAACCATGAGGTAAGAGAACTTCACGTTCTTCCAATTCTTCCTTGTGCATAATCTTCGTCAACATACGCATACTGATGGCACCAAGGTCATAAAGAGGTTGGGCAATAGTTGTCAAGTTTGGACGGGTAAAGCGTGAGATTTGTGAATCATCACTCGTAATGATTTCAAACTCTTCTGGCACTGACACACCGTGGTCAGCCAAACCATTCAAAACACCTGCTGCCAGCTCGTCACCTGTTACAACTGCTGCAGTTGCATTTGATGAAATCAAGCGTTCTGCCAAGGCATAGCCATCTTCGTAAGTATATTTAGACTCAAATACCAATCCTTCGCTATAAGAAATACCTGCTTTTTTCAAGGCTTCCTTGTAACCAACCAAGCGAACCTTACCATTGATGTCATCCACTAGTGGACCGCTAACAAAAGCAATACGCTCGTTTTCTTTAGCAAGGTAGGTCACTGCATCAATCGTAGCTTGTTTGTAGTCAATATTAACACTTGGGAGTTGGTGTTCCACATCCACTGTCCCTGCAAGAACAACTGGTGTCCGAGAACGAGAAAATTCTGAACGAATTTTTTCAGTCAAGTGGTAACCCATAAAGATGATACCATCCACTTGCTTAGAAAACAGGGTATTGACAACTGAAACTTCCTTGTCATCATCCTCATCACTGTTAGCAAGGACGATATTGTACTTGTACATTTCAGCGATATCATCAATCCCTTTGGCAAGCGTTGAGAAATAACCATTGGTGATATTGGGGATCACGACACCAACAGTGGTTGTCTTTTTACTTGCAAGACCACGCGCCACGGCATTTGGACGGTAATCCAAACGATCAATCACCTCAAGTACTTTTTTACGGGTATTCTCTTTTACATTCTTATTGCCATTGACTACACGGCTAACCGTCGCCATTGAAACTCCTGCTTCACGGGCGACATCATAAATCGTTACTGTATCGTCTGTATTCATTCCATTTCCTTTCTATATCATACCTCACGAGACTCCAAAAAAGAGACGGTATGAAAATTTCGTTTTCATGATTCTACTTATTCCATTTTATCACTATTTGTAAACACTTTCAAGCGTTTTTTGAAGATTATTTGAAAAAATTTCATAGGAAGCTATGTTTATGAAGAAAAAATCGCCTTTTCTTGATTTTTAATCCTATTTGCTGTATGATAAGGGAAAAGAAAGGGGGAAGAAATATGGCTTTTACCAATACCCACATGCGGTCTGCTAGTTTTGGCATTGTTACCAGCTTGCCTGATGATGTCATTGACTCTTTTTGGTATATCATCGACCATTTCTTAAAAAATGTCTTTGAATTGGAAGAAGAACTCGAGTTTCAATTGCTCAATAACCAAGGAAAAATTACCTTCCACTTCTCAAGTCAACACCTCCCTACAGCCATTGATTTTGATTTTAACCATCCCTTTGACCCTCTTTATCCCCCGAGAGTCCTAGTTTTAGACATGGACGGTAGAGAAACTATCCTTCTCCCAGAAGAAAATGACCTATTTTAATACTCAATGAAAATCAAAGAGCAAACTAGGAAGCTAGCCGCAGGTTGCTCAAAATACTGTTTTGAGGTTGTGAATAGAACTGACGAAGTCAGTAACCATACCTACGGTAAGGCGACGCTGACGTGGTTTGAATTTGATTTTCGAAGAGTATAAAAACTCTAGCCTTCAGTTGCAAGTGACTGAAAACTAGAGTTTTTTCTATTTTTTCAAAGCATTATACAAGTTACGGATAGGTTGCTTTAATGTCGGATGGATAAAATGAGGCGCAATTTCTTGTAGAGACTCAAGAACAAAAAGGCGTTCTGCTATGTAAGGATGGGGTAAAATAAGGTCATCTGTATAAAGGATCTGGTCCTCCACAAAGAGCAAGTCCAAATCAATCAAACGAGGTCCCCAATGCACTTCTCTCACCCGTCCCATCTCTGACTCAATGGCTAACAAGGTCTCTAATAGAACTGGGGCCGGCAAACAGGTTTCAACCTCAACCACTTGATTGGTAAAGCTATCCTGCTCAACACCGCCCCAAGGCTCCGTCGTCAAGACACTGGACTCTTTGAGAATATGAATACCTCGATTTCGCATCTTCTCAATCGCTTGCTCCAAATTTGCTTGCTTATCCCCCATATTGCTTCCCAGGGCGATAAAGGCCCGTTGCTTGCGACGATGAATGGTTACCGAGCAAGTATCTAGTGGTAAATGCACTGGCGCCCAAGGTTTTTTCAGTTCCAGCTTTATTTCTTGGACAAGAGGATAGGCCTCAAAGGTACGTTCTACCAGTTTGTAGGCTACCGTTTCAATCAAGTCCTCAGTTGTTTCCTGAAACCAAGTCGTCCACTGCTGACACAGTTCTCCGTAATGGACAGAAGCCGTTAAATCCAAGTCTGTAGCCGCCTTGGTCATATCATAGGATAGGATTGCGGAAATAACAAACTTCTGCCCCAATTCTTTCTCACTAGGAAAAAGACCATGATAGGCAAAAATTTCCAAATCCTTAATCTGCAGTTGATCCATAATGATTCCTTTCTAGAAAAATCCGCTTCAAGCGGATTCTTTTTATACTCAATGAAAATCAAAGTGCAAACTAGGAAGCTAGCCGCAGACTGCTCAAAACACTGTTTTGAGGTTGCAGATGGAAGCTGACGTGGTTTGAAGAGATTTTCGAAGAGTATTATAGTCCCATTAAACGATAAGCTTGGTCTCGGAGGTCCTTATCTGTTTCAAATAGACCACGAGCTACTGTCGTTAAGGTTGCTGTGCCTGGTTTTCTGACACCACGCATGCTCATACACATATGTTCCGCCTCAATGACAACAAAGGCTCCTTTAGCACCTAGATAGTCCATCAAGGCATCGGCTACTTCGATATTCAAACGTTCTTGAATTTGCGGCTTTTTAGAATAAACTTCAACCGTACGGGCTAGCTTAGACAAACCTGCCACACGGCCATCTGGAATGTAGGCAATATGTGCTCTCCCATAAAATGGTAGAAAGTGGTGTTCACACATGGTATGGAAAAAGATATCCTTTTCTACCACCATATTATCGTCAATAATCTCAAAAGATTTTGACAAATGTTCCTCCGCTGTTTGACCAAGCCCTGAAAAAATCTCTTGGTACATACGGGCCACACGAGCAGGCGTTTCCTGCAAGCCCTCACGGTTAGCGTCCTCTCCGACAGCCTCGATAATCATTTTTACAGCTGTTTCAATCTTTTGTGTATCCATTTTCGTTCTTCCTCTCCATCAGATAGGCTCTCACTTGGCTCAAGAAATACAAGGAACCCGTGACAATCCTAACTGTTTGTTTCTCTTCTTTTTTATCTGTCAATTTCTGCTCTATAAAATCCTGCCAACCTTGGTAGCTGAGATTTCTAGACTTGGCTGCCTCTTTCAACACGTTTTCATCAGTCGCCCGACTATCGTCAAAATGTGTCAGGGTAAGCTCGGTATCTGGCATGGCCCCCAGCAAGTCCAACATATCCTCCAAGGCCTTGGTTTTGATACAAGTAAAGAGGATTTCCTTACGATAATCCGCAAAGCGTTCTTGCAAGGTTGCCAATAAAGCCTTGATAGCATGGGGATTGTGGGCTCCATCCAAAATCATCAAGGGTTCTCTTGACACGATTTCCAAACGCCCTGGCCAACTTGTTTCTTCCAAGGCTTGAGCAAGCAAGGTATTAGCTGGTAGCTCTCGACCATCTTCTTGACAAAAATTATCAAGTAAAGCTATGGCCATCCCAGCATTCTCTATCTGGTGCAAACCCAACAGGCCAGTTTGGAAGCGACCTTGTCTGACAACACTTGTATAGTCAAAGACTTCGCCTGTAACCACACTCTTTTGATGGCTGACCTGATAATCTGTCCCGTAGGAAAATCTCGGCGCATCTTTTCCTTCCGCAATGCGGTCAATCACAACCAAAGCTTCTGGAGCGATACGACCTGTCACCAAGGGAATACCTTGTTTGATAATACCAGCTTTCTGCTCTGCTATGGCTTCCAAGGTGTCACCAAGTAGGGCTACATGGTCCAATCCAATAGTCGTAATTCCTGTCAAAATAGGCTGACAGACATTGGTACTATCTAAAAGTCCACCCATGCCGACTTCCATGATGGCCACATCTACTTGCTCTGAAGCAAAGTAGTCATAGGCTATGGCTGTAATTATTTCAAACTCAGTTGTCCCCTGCAAATTGGTAGCCGATACCCCTTCCAACAAAGACTGATAGTCTGCCATGAGGGCTTCCAGTCTAGCCTCGAGAATGGATTCCCCATTGATGCTAATCTGGTCTGTGTAATGAATGAGATAGGGCGAGCTGAAAACACCAACTCTCAGCCCTAGCTTCTCTAGCATATTTTTCAAAAAAGCAATGGTAGACCCCTTGCCATTGGTCCCTCCGATATGGATGACCTTGAGTTTGAGATGGGGATTTCCACGCAAAGCTAATAGTTCCACCATTCGTTCCAAACCAAAGTGCGGTTGGTCCGTCCGGTAGTTGGCAATCCACTGATTGTTTTGAATTTCGTTCATCTTACTTGTATTGTTTTAAATCTAGATTTTCCGCATCATCTGCCAGACGAATGGCGGAGGCAATTTCAACTGCCATCTTGTGACTAGCTACGTCATGCACGCGCACCACTTCTACACCCTGTCTCGCAGCAATACTGGTTACATGAGCCGAAGCTGTATCTCGATTGCGGAAACCATGTTCTGTCTCAGGATTGACTTCAAAACCATTCTCTTCTAGGATATTGATGACAAATCGCTTGCGCGACACTCCAAGAAAGATTGGATAACCTTTCTGATGGAGTTTATCCAGGTCCCGTAAAAGAAGCAGATTTTCTTTCTTGGTCAGACCAAAGCCGATTCCCGGATCCAACAGGATATTTTCTTGTGCAATTCCAGCTTGATTTGCTCTCGCTAGTGCTCGTTCAAAGAAAGTCTCCATCAACTCTTCGATTGGTAATTTTTCGAAGTCAGCTAACTCTTCCACTGTAAAAGATTGATTAAATCCAAAATGAGGGAATATGAGCGAGCTAGGATGCTGAGGTCGAGCCATGACTGGGTTAAACATAATGACCACTTTCGCTCTCGCTTCAGCTACCACATGGGCCATTTTTTCATCACCCATGAGACCAGTGATATCATTAACTAGATTAGCACCAGCAGCCAATGCAGCTTCTGCTACCTGACTCTTCCAAGTATCAATAGAGATGAGGACATCACTTTCCTTGCGAATCGCTTTAATCACTGGAACAACACGCTGGATTTCCTCTTCTATCTCAACATAGCTACTTCCCGGCCGAGGCCGAGTTGATTCTCCGCCGATATCTAGCATGCTCGCCCCTTCTGCTATCAATTTACGAGCCTGCTGGAGTGCCTGCTCAAGAGCAAAAAATTGACCACCATCCGAAAAGGAGTCTGGGGTTACATTGATAATTCCGCAAATAGCTGTCTTTACATGATTAGCTTTAGTTGACATATCGGTCACTCCCTCAAGGCTTTTCACCATATTATTTCTCTATTTTACCATAAAAAGAAAAAGATGGACACAATTGCATTCATCTTTTTCCCAGTAGAAACAAGTAAGCAATTGTCAAAAATCTTAAACAGAGATCCCTAATGTCCGACTCAAAATCACCACGAGAGCCAACAAACAGAAAACAACCCCATTCACAATCATGTGAAGTAAGATAGACATTTCCAAACGTTGGGTCTTGTAAGCCGTCCAAGACAGAACGATCGACATAACTCCATAAATCAATAAAGAAGGTAAATTACTCGGTTGATGCAATAAAGCAAACACAACCGTACCGACTACAAATCCCAAGTTCTCTTTCCCTCGGAAAATCTTTTTAGGAACAATCCCACGACACAAGATTTCCTCACAAATCGGAGCAAGCAAGACTAGCAAGAAGAAGCTAGAAATCAGAGAACTATTCTGAACCATATCGTTAATCTGAGACTGGTTAGCTGTTGTCGTCTCATTTGACAGTTGTAACAAGATAGAACCAAGTATATTTGAACAGATAATGACTAAATAACTTAATCCCAATCGTGCTAGGTCCTTAGCTCTAAAAAAAGAAAAATTAAAACTTGCTAATTGCGTTTTACGAGCTCCAATAATAAATAGCACCAGAACCACAATCGAAATACCAGCAACTATCAGTCCTGACTGTAATAGCGGTACTTCTCTTAAGGTTAAAATAGCAGTAACCCCTATAGGAATCTGATATAAAATTATCGCCAGCAAAAAGATTAACAGCCAGCCTGCACGATTCAATAATTCTTTCCACATATTTTTCTCTTTCATCACCCATCTCCTTTGTATTAAAAAAGGGGGAAAATCCCCCTGGGTCATTCTATTATAGTGCCATGCTGATATAGTTAAGGATAAACAAGGCATCCAAAATCCAAATCATGACATGAACATCTTTGGCTTGACCTTTAACAAGCTTAGTCAAAGTGTAAGTCAAGAAACCAACTGCAATTCCTTGAGTGATAGAGTAGCTGAATCCCATAAAGATAGATGTGAAGAAAGCAGGAACCGCTTCAGCCATATCATCCCAATGGATATTTTTCAAGCTAGCCAACATCATAATCCCAACGATAATCAAGATTGGAGCTGTAGCAGCTGTTGGTACGATAGCTAGAAGTGGGCTAAAGAAACTTGAAATTGCAAAACAGATTGCCACAACCAAAGCTGTCAAACCAGTACGTCCACCTGCACCAATACCAGCAGCAGACTCAACATAAGTCGTTACGTTTGAAGTACCTGCGATGGCACCAATAGAAGTACCAATCAAGTCAGAGTAAAGAGCCTTATCCAACTTAGCTGATTGGTGATTTTCACCATTTGTCGCTACGATACCAACTTTTTCACCTGTACCGATCAAGGTACCAATTGTATCAAAAATATCTGTCAATGAGAAGGCAAGAATAGCCATCAGAGTTTCAGGCAAGCGAGCTGTATCTGAAATCAAAGCTCCCAAACCTTCTGAACCAAGAGCTGCACCAAAGACTGTCTTCAAATCTTCAAAGGCTGCACCAACATGGTTATTAGCAAAATCGATGCTTGACAAATCTACCAAACCAACTGCGATAGCAAGAATAGTTGTTGTCAAGATAGAGAGGATAATTCCCCCTTTAATTCCTTTGATAACAAAGAAGATTGTAATGGCCAGTCCTGCAAGTGCCACCAAAACAGCTGGGTTATTAAAGTCAACCAATCCTGGAACTGCTGAAGAGTTTGCTGCAATCGTTGCTTTAGCTTTGTCAGCCCCTTCTCCTACAACAGTATAGTTACCTGGATCGATCGTAAATTTCAAAAATCCAGCATTCTTAATTCCTACGTAGGCAAGGAAGACACCGATACCAGCTGAAATAGCTGAGCGAAGAGCATTTGGAATCGATTCAATGATCATTTTACGAACATTTGTCAAGGTAATAATCAATGAGATAATTCCACAGATAAAGACCATAGCTAGGGCTTCTTGCCATGAATAACCAAGCCCAAATACAACTGTAAAGGTAAAGAAGGCATTGAGTCCCATACCTGGCGCTTGAGCATATGGTAAGTTGGCGTAGAAGGCCATCATCAGGGTACCAGCAACTGCACCGATAATCGTTGCGAGGAATACACCCTGAGCAGGCATTCCTGTTTGCGAAAGAATTTGTGGGTTTACAAAGAGAATATAGCTCATTGCAAAGAAAGTTGTTAAACCAGCGAGAACCTCTGTACGAACGTCTGTACCGTTCTCTTTTAGTTTAAATAATTTGTCCATTATCAATCTCCTTTTAATTTTTACGAACAATAATAGAATTATATCATTTATCATTCACTTTTTCAATATCTTTGTTTGATTTATTTAAGAATTTGATGAAATTTCTTTTTTTGTTTCGAATCTGCTTTTCTGCCTGCTTTCTGTTATAATAGTAGACATCTTATCTGAAAAGACACTAGAAAGGTCCCTATGACGAAAAAAATTATTGCAGTTGACCTGGATGGAACCCTGCTCAACTCAGACAGTCAAATTTCTGACTTTACCAAAAAAACCATCAAAAAAGTTACTGAAAAAGGCCATCAAGTTATTATTACGACAGGGCGCCCTTACCGCATGTCAAAAGATTTTTACCGTGAACTAGGCTTAGACACTCCTATGATTAACTTCAACGGCTCCCTCACTCATTTACCAGACCAAGTTTGGGATTTTGAAAAGTGTTTAACCGTAGACAAAAAATATCTGCTAGATATGGTTCAACGTTCAGAGGACATTCAAGCCGATTTTATCGCTGGAGAATACCGTAAAAAATTCTACATTACAAATCCTAATGAAGAAATTGCCAATCCCAAACTATTTGGTGTAGAAGCTTTCCAGCCTGAAGATCAATTTCAGCCTGAGTTGGTAACCAAGGACCCTAACTGTATTCTGTTGCAGACCAGAGCCAGTGACAAATATGCCTTGGCAAAAGAAATGAACGCCTTCTACCAGCATCAACTGTCCATCAATACCTGGGGAGGTCCGCTCAATATCCTTGAGTGTACCCCCAAAGGTGTCAATAAGGCCTTCGCCTTAGACTACTTGCTCAAGGTAATGAATCGTGACAGAAAGGATTTAATTGCCTTTGGTGATGAACACAATGATACCGAAATGCTCGCTTTTGCTGGGAAGGGTTATGCCATGAAAAATGCCAACCCAGAGCTACTCCCTTATGCCGACGAGCAAATTTCTCTGACCAATGACCAAGACGGTGTTGCCAAAACCCTGCAAGATTTATTCTTATAGTCCATTCTGATCAGCTTGCAAGCTGGTCTTTGTGCTCTTTTCACAGTCTCGTCAACCGGTTAATCGATTGTTCTATTTTTTACCTCCAAAACCTTGGAAAAGGCTTTCTTTTGTGATATAATTCACATATAAATACAAGAGAGCTCGTCACACTCGACTCTGTTGAAACATAATCAATCCAGTCCCGTTGTCCCTGTTCTCAGTCAATATCAAGGAGGATAGCTATGAAAGCTGTTGTTGTAAATCCAGAAAGCACTGGTGTTGCTGTTGAAGAAAAAGTACTCCGTCCACTTGAAACTGGGGAAGCACTTGTAGAAATTGAATACTGTGGTGTTTGCCACACTGACCTCCACGTTGCCCATGGCGACTTCGGTCAGGTACCAGGACGTGTCCTAGGTCACGAAGGTGTTGGTATCGTTAAAGAAATTGCCCCAGATGTAAAAAGCCTTAAAGTCGGCGACCGCGTCAGCGTTGCTTGGTTCTTTGAAGGATGTGGCACTTGCGAATACTGTACAACTGGTCGCGAAACCCTTTGCCGTACAGTTAAAAATGCTGGCTACTCAGTAGATGGTGGTATGGCTGAACAATGTATCGTAACTGCAGACTATGCTGTCAAAGTTCCTGACGGACTTGATCCAGCCCAAGCCTCTTCTATCACATGTGCTGGTGTAACAACCTATAAAGCTATTAAAGAGGCCAAAGTTGAACCAGGTCAATGGGTTGTTCTTTACGGTGCTGGTGGACTTGGTAACCTAGCTGTTCAATACGCTAAAAAAGTATTCAATGCTCATGTCATCGCAGTTGATATCAACAATGACAAACTTGCCCTTGCAAAAGAAGTAGGTGCTGACATTGTGATTAACGGCCTCGAAGTTGAAGATGTACCTGGACTCATCAAAGAAAAAACTGATGGTGGAGCTCATTCAGCTGTCGTAACTGCTGTGTCTAAAGTTGCCTTCAACCAGGCTGTTGACTCAGTTCGTGCCGGTGGTCGCGTAGTCGCTGTTGGTCTTCCTTCTGAAATGATGGAACTCAGCATCGTCAAAACCGTTCTAGATGGAATCCAAGTCATCGGTTCTCTTGTTGGAACTCGTAAAGACTTGGAAGAAGCCTTCCAATTCGGTGCAGAAGGTTTAGTAGTTCCAGTTGTTCAAAAACGTCCAATAGAAGATGCCGTAGCCATTTTCGACGAAATGGAAAAAGGTCAAATCCAAGGACGTATGGTACTCGACTTCACCCACTAATCTAATAAAAACCTATTTTAAAAGTTGGAATGCGCTTCCAACTTTTTTATATTAAATTTTTAAATAAGGATTCAAAAAAACTTCTCCAAAACTCAATATATCAATATTTTCAGATGTAATCTTTTTAATTATTTTATGATAAATAGTTGATTTTTAGATGAAAACGGTTTATACTTAAACAGTCTTAAAGTTTTCTTAAACGAAAACTAAAACAAAAAAGGAGGAATGACAATAATGAGTATCGGAATCATTATTGCGAGCCACGGCGAATTTGCTGCGGGTATTCATCAGTCAGGTTCTATGATCTTTGGTGAACAAGAAAAGGTTCAAGTCGTAACCTTTATGCCAAATGAAGGTCCTGATGATCTATACGCTAAGTTTAATAACGCTGTTGCTGCATTTGACGCAGAAGATGAGGTTCTAGTTTTGGCTGACCTTTGGAGTGGATCTCCATTTAACCAAGCTAGCCGCGTAATGGGAGAAAATCCTGAGCGTAAGTTTGCCATCATCACAGGACTTAACTTACCGATGTTAATTCAAGCCTACACAGAGCGCCTTATGGACGCTGCTGCAGGTGTAGAAAAAGTCGCTGCGAATATCATTAAAGAAGCCAAAGATGGCATCAAGGCTCTTCCAGAAGAGCTAAACCCAGTTGAGGAAGTAGCAAGCGCTGCAGCTGCTCCAGTTGCCCAAGCTGCTATCCCAGAAGGAACTGTTATCGGAGATGGAAAACTCAAAATCAACCTTGCTCGCTTAGACACTCGTCTACTTCACGGTCAGGTTGCAACTGCTTGGACTCCAGATTCAAAAGCAGACCGTATTATCGTTGCTTCAGATAACGTAGCTAAAGACGAATTACGTAAAGAATTGATTAAACAAGCAGCTCCAGGTAAAGTGAAAGCAAACGTTGTTCCTATCCAAAAACTAATCGACGTTGCAAAAGATCCTCGCTTCGGAGGAACACATGCCCTTATCTTGTTTGAAACACCTCAAGATGCTCTTCGTGCTATCGAAGGTGGCGTACCAATCAAAACTCTTAATGTTGGATCAATGGCTCACTCAACTGGTAAAACAATGGTTAACAACGTTTTGTCTATGGATAAAGAAGACGTTGCTACATTTGAAAAAATGCGTGATCTTGGTGTTGAATTTGACGTACGTAAAGTACCAAACGACACGAAAAAAGATTTGTTTGACTTGATCAACAAAGCAAACGTGCAATAATCGATTTTATGAAAGGATTTTAAAGATGTCTATTATTTCTATGGTTTTAGTAGTCGTTGTAGCCTTCCTAGCAGGTCTTGAAGGTATCCTCGACCAGTTCCAATTCCATCAACCAATCGTAGCTTGTACCCTTATCGGTCTTGTTACCGGTAACCTTGAAGCAGGGATTATCCTTGGTGGTTCTCTTCAAATGATCGCCCTTGGTTGGGCTAACATCGGAGCTGCCGTAGCTCCTGACGCTGCTCTTGCTTCTGTTGCTGCTGCCATTATCATGGTTCTTGGTGGCGACTTTACTAAGACAGGGATTGGTGTTGCCCAAGCGGTTGCTATCCCTCTTGCAGTTGCTGGTCTATTCTTGACTATGATTGTCCGTACACTCTCTGTCGGATTGGTTCACACTGCTGATGCTTCTGCTAAAAAAGGTGACTTTAAAGCAGTTGAACGTGCTCACTTTGTCGCACTTCTTCTTCAAGGTCTTCGTATTGCAGTCCCTGCAGCACTCCTTCTAATGGTACCAACTGAAACTGTACAAAGCATTCTAAATACTATGCCTGATTGGCTTAAAGATGGTATGGCTATCGGTGGTGGTATGGTCGTTGCCGTTGGTTACGCTATGGTTATCAACATGATGGCAACTCGTGAAGTATGGCCATTCTTCGCTATCGGTTTCGTGCTTGCTGCCGTGTCAGATATTACTCTAATCGGATTTGGTGCTATCGGTGTTGCTATCGCTCTTATCTACCTTCACCTTTCTAAAACTGGTGGAAATGGTGGCGGAGGAGCCGCAACTTCTAACGACCCAATCGGCGATATCCTAGAAGACTACTAAGATAAGAAAGGACTGAAAACATCATGACTGAAAAACTTCAATTAACTAAATCAGATCGTAAAAAAGTTTGGTGGCGTTCAACTTTCTTACAAGGTTCTTGGAACTATGAACGTATGCAAAACTTGGGTTGGGCTTACTCATTAATTCCAGCTCTTAAAAAACTCTACACTAAAAAAGAAGATCAAGTCGCTGCTCTTGAGCGCCATCTTGAGTTCTTCAACACTCACCCATACGTAGCCGCTCCAATCATGGGGGTTACTCTTGCACTTGAAGAAGAACGTGCTAACGGTGTTGAAATTGATGACGCTGCTATCCAAGGGGTTAAAATCGGTATGATGGGACCTCTTGCTGGTATCGGTGACCCAGTATTCTGGTTTACAGTACGCCCAATCCTTGGATCACTCGGTGCTTCACTTGCCCTTACTGGTAATATCTTAGGCCCAATCCTCTTCTTCGTTCTTTGGAACTTGATTCGTATGTCATTCTTGTGGTATACACAAGAGATTGGATACAAGGCTGGATCAGAAATCACTAAAGATATGTCTGGCGGTATCCTTCAAGACATCACTAAAGGAGCTTCTATCCTTGGTATGTTCATTCTTGCTGTCCTTGTTCAACGTTGGGTAAATATTAAATTTGCTTTCGATGTTGCCAAAGTTCAACTAGATGAAAAAGCTTATATCCATTGGGATAAATTGCCAGAAGGATCTAAAGGTATCCAAGAAGCATTCGCACAAGTAGGACAAGGATTGTCTCAAACACCTGAAAAAGTTACTACTTTCCAACAAAACTTGGATATGTTGATTCCTGGACTATCAGGACTACTCCTTACTTTCCTTTGCATGTACTTGCTTAAGAAAAAAGTATCTCCAATCACTATTATCCTTGCACTCTTCGCAGTGGGTATTGTGGCACATGTTCTTCACATCATGTAATCAAACAACTTAAAAGGAACCAGGTTCTAAGCCTGATTCCTTTTTTCTATGTTTTTATACTCTATGAAAATCAAAGAGCAAACTAGGAAGCGAGCCGCAGGCTGTACTTGAGTACGGCAAGGCGAAGCTGACGTGGTTTGAAGAGATTTTCGAAGAGTATTATTCTGCCAAGGCTCCCATTGGATCCCAAGGTGCAAGTACAATTGGTTCTGCTTCATAGGCAGCTTGTTCTTCTGCTGTCAGCAATTCTTTTCGAACAACGATTTGGTAAGTGTATTCATCCATCCAAGCGTCTGAGGCAACAAAGTAACCATCTGTACCGACCTTATCTCCCCAAGAGTTTTCAACCTTCCACTTGGTTGACTTGCCATTTTCGTCCAAATCCACACCTGTCAAGACCATGGCGTGGGTCATCAAGCTTTCGCTGTAGTCCAAACGTCCAGCCTTGTCTTGAGTGAGTTTAATGTCCATGCTTGATTCAAAGTCATAAACATCTGTCGCAAGGATTCCAGCTTTACGGTTGCTGAGCTGACCGACATCTGAACCAAACCAAACAGTCTCACCTGCTTGCATTTGAGCAATCGCCAACTCTTTCAAGCGCTCCATTGGAACGTTGATGTAACGAACCGCACGGCTACCAACGACATTTCCTAACATCTCAACTGTGTAAGATTGGCCGTAAGGCTTGTCAGCAGTTGGGGCGTTGATAACAGAAACGTAATCTTCTAGAGGAAGATTGACATATTTCTTGTAAAATTCTTGTGGAGTAATTCTCTTTTCGCTTTGGTAGTTGTTATCCTTATCGCGATAAGCAAAGTCAAATTTACGTGGTGGAAGCCCCAAAGACATAGCAAGGAAGTTAAAGATTTCTTGCAAGAGGTCTTCTTTCTTAGCTTGAACAGTCGCTTGGTCTGCACCAGAAGTAAGCAGGTCACGCAAGATTTGAGCATCTTGGCGAAGCAATTTGTTGAGGATTGCATTTAGCTCACGGCTGCTGCTAGATGAAACGGACTCAGGGTAAACTGACTTAGGCACGACACCATATTTCTCAAAGAGAGAAACGACCATATCCCACTGTCCACCGTCTTGTTGAGGTGTTTGAAGTAGGAATTTAACCTTACGGCTCGTCAAGTCTTGGTCTGCAGTCTCAATGACTTGTTCCAAGAACCAGTTTGATTTCTCATACTTGTCCCAGAAGAAGGTGTGGGCCTGTGACAACTCGAAATTTTCCAATTTGTATTGCGAGATGAGTTTGTGGCGGAAGGTGTTGAGGGCCGCAAACATCCAGCAACGACCAGACGCTTTCTGGTTGGTTACCTTATCCTTGGTCAAATCCAATGAGAAAACAGGTGTATTGTCCACATGGCTTTGACGACGCTCAAGGGCTGCAAAAATTCCATTGTGGCTAGCAGCATTTTCAATCGCTTGGTATTTTACATTTGCTTCATAGTTGGCAAATAATTTATCAGTAAATGATTCTTGAATCGCGTTCATAGATTCCTCCTTTTATTCTACAGTCTATTATAACTCTTTTCACAAAGGAAGCAACTGAAAAACATAAAAGGCAAGGACTTTCTCCCTCACCTTTTTCGAAAATAAACTAAATTAAGCAATACTTGCAAGGAGAACATCTAATTCTTCCTTGGTCAAACGACGCCATTCTCCTCGTTCTAAGTTCTCATCCAAGGTTAAAGTTCCCATAGTCAAACGCTGTAGATCTACTACTTCCTTGCCACAGTAAGCCACCATACGCTTGACCTGATGGAACTTCCCTTCTGCAATGGTCACACGGATTTTGCTCTGATTCTTTTCTGTATCTGTGGAAATAATCTCCAGCCTAGCGGGCTGACAGGTAAAGTCTTTGAGCGGAATTCCCTTGGCAAATGTCTCTACGTCTTCTTGGGTCATAATTCCCTTGACCTGAGCTAGATACGTCTTGTCTACATGACGCTTGGGTGAAAGAAGAGCATGGGCAAGCTTGCCGTCATTGGTCAAGAGTAGAAGACCATGTGTATCAATATCCAAGCGTCCTACTGGGAAAACTTCCTTGCTCCGAGCAATATCATCCAGCAAATCCAGAACGGTTCTGTGCTTAGGATCCTCAGTCGCTGAGATAACTTCTTTGGGCTTGTTCATCATGTAGTAGACAAACTCTTCATACTCCAACACTTGCCCATCAAAGCGAATCTCATCTATTTTTTCATCAATCTGCAATTTAGCTGATTTTTCTTTTTTACCATTTACCGTCACGCGCCCAGCCTTGAGCATGTTTTTGACCTCTGTCCGACTCCCTACAGCGCAGGCAACTAAAAATTTATCTAATCTCATAGAACTATTATATCACACTCAAAAGGAGGCTGGTACAATGACCAACCTCCTTTTCGTTTCATACTCTTCAAAAATCTCTTCAAACCGCGTCAACGTCGCCTTACCGTATATATGTTACTGACTTCGTACAACCTCAAAACAGTGCTTTGAGCAACCTGCGGCTAGTTTCCTAGTTTGCTCTTTGATTTTCATTGAGTATCAGATTTAAGAAATTAACTTCCTCGTCTCCAGAAAATCGCTAAGACAATCATGGAACCTAGTACTGCCGGAATAATGGCAGTTCCTGCTATTATCGGCCCCCAAGTCCCAAAAAGCAAGTTCCCTATAAAGGCACCAATCCAGCCTAGAAACATTTTTCCAAAACATCCCATTCGCTCTCCACGATTGGTCAGAGTACCTGCTAAAAATCCCACTAGGAGACCAACGAACATACTTCCTAACATATTATCTCCTTAATTTGCCCAATCTCCGTTACGGAAGAGTGGTACACGTGTCCCATCCTCACGGATACCATCGATATCCATTTGGTTAGAACCAATCATAAAGTCTACGTGAACATCTGAACGGTTAAGCCCCGCAGCTGCAAGCTCCTCTTCGCTCATCTCCGCTCCACCAACAACACTAGTTGCATAGGCTGCACCGATAGCCAAGTGATTTGACGCATTTTCATCGAAAAGGGTGTTAAAGAAGGTAATGCCTGACTGAGAAATTGGGCTTGGATCTGGCACCAAGGCACATTCACCTAAGGCACGCGCACCCGCATTTTCAAAGACAAGGTCTTTCATGACCTGATCGCCTTTTTCTGCAGTGATATCCACAATTTGTCCATCCTTGAAGGTCACTTTAATCCCCTCAATAATGTTTCCGTTGTAGCTAAGCGGTTTTGTAGAAGTGACATAACCATCTGCACGACGGAAGTCTGGCGCTGTGAAGACCTCTTCTGTCGGCATATTTGGCAAGAATCCTTCTCCCTGCGCATTGATAGCACCAGCTGATTCCCAAACGTGGTTCTTAGGCAAGCCAAGTGTCAAATCTGTCCCTGGTGCTGTGTAGTGAAGGGCTGAAAATTGTTCTTTATTAAGCATATCAGCCTTACTCTTGAGGATGGCTGCATGCTCTTCCCAAGCCTTAACAGGATCTGCTTCATAAACGCGACAAGTCTTGAAGATTTGGTCCCAAAGGAGATCAACTGCTTCTTCATCGCTCGCAGCATTTGGAAAGACTTTTTTAGCCCACTCAAGTCCAGCAGCGGCTGCTACAGTCCAGCTAACCTTATTGGATTGTGTTGCGATACGCATTGGCTTCATGGCAAGTCCCATCGCTTTAGCAGAAGCTGAAAGCTTGTCAGCATCCACACCGTTCAAGGCACCTGGGTCAGAAGAACGAACCCCAAGACGGCTAGCCTTGTTCTCCAAGAGATAGTTCATCTCAGCAATCTTGTATTCTGGCACATTGTCCAGACGCTCCATCGGAGCATGTAGGAATTTCTCACGGTTAATCACATCATCTGTCCACTGAACGATAACCTCATGCGCACCCAAGGCATAAGCTTCTTTGACAATTAAGTGAGCCAACTCGCGTTGCTCCACATCAATTGAGAGAGCCAAAGTGTGACCAGGCTGCACGTTAATTCCATTCGAAACCAACAATTTCGCATATTTTTCTAGATTTTCTTTAAAATTTGGTAAAACCATTCTATTTTTCCTTTTCTATTTTTCTTTCAAAGCAGAAAATAATCCTGCTAAAGCAATGGCACTCGACAAAAGTGCTGTTGATAGAAGAATTGTCTGGTCAGCAAGTTCCAATTGATACTCAAACACCTTCTCAGCCGGCTTGTCTTCCGCAAAAATTCTTAGTTTCATCTTTTTTCCTCCAAGACCTTAAAACAACTCATCAAACAAACTCAACTGATTATCCTCTGGCATATTTCCAAGAATACCCATTTCATCCATCTTTTCAACCAAGGTTGATGAGAGTCCACCACGCTTGCGCAATTCTGTTTTAGATAGGAATTCTCCCTCTTCACGCGCTCGCACCAATTGCTTGGCAACGTTCTCTCCCAGACCATCCATAGCAACGAATGGTGGAATCAGTGTATCTCCGTCAATGATGAATTCAGTCGCATCACTACGGTAGAGGTCTAACTTCCCAAACTTGAAACCACGTTCCCACATTTCATTGACAATCTCAAGAGTTGTATAGAGGTCAATCTCCACATTAGAGGCCTCATTGTTCTTCCGTTTTTCAGAGATTTCTTCCATTCTGCGCTTGATAGCATCCAAGCCCGCCCCCATGGTCTTGATATCAAAAGCCTTAGCACGGATTGAGAAGTAAGCACAGTAGTAATAAATAGGGTGATGAACCTTGAAGTAAGCTACACGAAGAGCCATCATAACGTAGGCTGCCGCATGGGCTTTAGGGAACATGTACTTGATTTTTCCACAAGATTCGATATACCACTCAGGAACATTGTTGGCCTTCATAGCTTCGATATAACCATTGCGCTCTTCTTCAGAGATTTTGAGCCACAAGCCCTTACGTACCCGTTCCATAATGGTAAAGGCCATCTTAGGTTCCAGACCCGCATGCATGAGGTAAACCATGATGTCGTCCCGACAACCGATAACGGTCGACAGGTCCGCAATTCCTTGCTTGATTAAATCCTGGGCATTTCCCAACCAGACATCAGTACCGTGGGACAATCCAGACAACTGCAGCAACTCCGCAAAAGTTGTCGGATGGGTCTCGTCTACCATTCCACGTACAAAGTTGGTTCCAAACTCTGGAATCCCCAGCATGCCTGTCGGAGTTCCGATTTGTTCAGGAGTCACACCTAGCACATCAGTCCCAGAAAAGAGGGCCATCACGCCTTCGTCATCCATAGGGATTTCATTAGGATCAATCCCAGACAAGTCCTGGAGTTTTCGAATCATGGTCGGATCATCATGTCCCAGCACATCGAGTTTGAGGACGTTCTCATCGATATCGTGGAAGTTAAAGTGAGTGGTCTGCCATTCAGCCGTCACGTCATCTGCTGGATACTGGACAGGCGTAAAGTCGTAAACATCCATGTAGTTAGGAATAACAACAATTCCTCCCGGGTGTTGTCCCGTCGTCCGCTTGACACCAGCTGCACCTTGAGCGAGGCGTTCCACCTCTGCATCACGATAAAACTTGCCATAATCTCGCTCATAGCCCTTGACAAATCCATAAGCGGTCTTGGCAGCTACTGTACCAACCGTTCCTGCACGGAAGGCATATTCCTCACCAAAGATATCACGCACATCCAAGTGAGCACTAGGCTGATCTTCTCCCGAGAAGTTCAAGTCAATATCGGGAACCTTGTCCCCATCAAAACCAAGGAAGGTCTCGAAAGGAATATCCTGTCCGTTTTTGCTGAGTTTGTGACCACAGTTTGGACAGTCCTTATTGGGCATATCAAATCCTGAACCATAAGAACCATCCGTGATAAACTCACTGTACTGACACTGACCACAGACATAGTGAGGAGAGAGAGGATTAACCTCCGTAATCCCAATCATGGTCGCAACAAAACTGGACCCAACAGACCCACGAGAACCAACCAAGTAGCCCCGTTCATTGGAACGTTGCACCAGCATCTGGGAAGCCAGATAAATCACGGCAAATCCATTCCCCAGAATAGAGGTTAGTTCTTTTTCAATCCGCAAATCAACGATATCTGGCAACGGATTTCCATAAATCTCAAAAGCTTTCTTATAGGTCAGCTCAGCGACCGTTTCTTCAGCCTTGTCGATGAAAGGCGTATACAAGTCACCCTTAACTACCTCAACAGGTTCAAAGATATCTACCAAGGCATTGGTGTTTTCAATAACCAATTTGCGAGCTAATTCCTCTCCCAAGAATGCAAATTCATCCAGCATCTCATTAGTCGTTCGAAAATGAGCCTTGGGAAGTGGTGCTGGTTGGGCATGTTCGCCATGACCGATAGTTCGGTTAATCATCGCCCCCTGTCCCAAACTACGGACGATAATTTCACGGTAAATTTCTTCTTCTGGTTCGATATAGTGGACATTCCCCGTAGCCAGAACAGGCTTACCAAGGCGGTCTCCCACTTCTATTAAACTCTTGATAATGGTCTGGAGTTCCTCCATATCCTTGACCTGCTCCTTAGCAATCAATGGCGCATAGATAGCTGGTGGCATGACCTCGATAAAGTCATAATACTTGGCCACCTCAACCGCCGCATCCACACCTTGGGAAACGACTGCGTCAAAAACTTCACCTTCAGAGCAAGCTGAACCTAAAATCAAACCTTCCCGATGGGCATCTAGAACTGTCCTCGGAATCCGTGGCACCCCTTCAAAGTACTTGGTATTAGACAATGAAACCAGCTTAAAGATATTTTTTAGACCTACCTGATTCTTGACATAAATAGTCGCATGCTTGATCCGAGCTTTTTTATAAGAATCTGGACTAATCAAATCAATGTTGAGTCTAGCTAGATCGGTCACACCATGTTTTTCTGCTACCTCTTTGATAAAAATAAAGAGCAGACGGCCAGTAGCTTCCGCATCGTAATTGGCCATGTGGTGATGTTCTAAGGCTACACCAAAACGCTTGGTCAAAGGCCCCAAACCATGACGTTTATACTCAGGATAAAGGTTTCTAGCAAACTCCAGCGTATCAATAACTGGCTGACTAATCTTTGGCAGACCATGACGCTCATAATTGGCATTCATAAAGCCAACGTCAAAGGTCGCATTATGGGCAACTAGGACCGTATCCTTGCAAAATTCTTGGAATTCTTGCAAAACTTGTTCTAGTGGTTTGGCATTTTTGACATGGTCATCTGTAATTCCAGTCAACTCAGTAGTAAAAGCTGACAAGGGATGCCCAGGATTGATAAATTCATCAAATTCAGCAATGACATTCCCCTTATACATCTTAGAGGCCGCAACCTGAATCAAGTCATTGTAGATAGCTGATAGACCCGTCGTTTCCACGTCAAATACCACATAGGTCGCTTCTGACAAGTCCATCTCCACTTCGTTATAAACGATAGGAACACGGTCCTCCACGATATTGGCTTCCATACCATAGATCAGCTGGATCCCCGCTTTCTTAGCCGCCTTATAACCGTGTGGGAAGGATTGAACATTCCCGTGGTCGGTGATAGCAACTGCTTTGTGTCCCCACTTAGCAGCTGTCGCAACGATTTCTTCAACCTCTGGTAGAGCATCCATGGTCGACATGTTAGTATGAGCGTGAAACTCAACCCGACGCTCACCTTCTGGCATCAAATCCTTACGCTCATAGTGAACAACTTCCTGCACATCCTGCACGTTCATAGTCAAATCGCGTGTGAAGTTATTCATCTCCACATTCCCACGAACTCGGAGCCAAGAATTTTTCTTAATTAAATCAAACTTCTGAGCCTCTTCCTCGTTCTTAACCCACTTTTGCATCGAAAAACTTGAAGTGTAGTCCGTCATTTTAAAGTTGATCAAAACACGCCCTGTTCTGGTCACTTTTTGCTCCACATCAAAAACAACCCCTTCAAAGACCAAACGATTTTCCTCCGTCGTCACTTCGATCATAGGAGTAATCTCTGCCTTATCCAGCTTGGGTTTAGCTGCAGCTTTTTTAGCTTGAAAATCAAAGGATGGTTTCTCTTCCGCTGGAGGAGGTGCCATCTGTTCTAGTTGTTCCATAGCACGGAGCGCTTCCTCATTAGCAGCTTGAACAATCTGCTCATTTTCAGCATGAAAGGCCTCTTCCTGCTCTTGGGTCAGGACATCATTCTTCTCTACTTGACAAGTAAAAGTTGGAAAACCAAATTTTTCAAGTTGTTTAGCTAAATTAGGAAGATGATTTTTCTTAAAGTGTTCCTTATCAATCGCCTCTGAGCCTTCAATAAAGAGTTGATTGCCCTCAGCACGAACTTGCAAATTCTGATAGAGAGATTTAAAGCCTTGACTAGCACATGGCCCCTCAGAAAAAGCCTCTCTATAGTAGGCCTGCAAGAGTTGGTTTGAAAAATCTTGAGACAGAGCCTTAATTTCAAAAATAGCTTTATTACCTGTCTTAGAAAATTCCTCATTCAAACCCTTCTTTAATTCTAAAAAGATTTCAATCGGTAAAATATTAGAAAATACGAAATGAAACTCCCATACCTTACTAATTTTATGAACCACAACTCGTTCAATATCAGCATGTGATAAAGCAGATGCCTGTCTCATTTCAGCAGGCATCCCCAGTTGATTCATCAAAATTTCAAAACTGTTTGACATTCATTTTCCTCACATTATTCTCCTACTATTTTACCATATTTAGAGGTATTTTCTAAAGACAAAAGGAAGCCACTAAGTGACTTCCTTTAGAGTGAGAACTGATTAGTCTTCACCTTTGTTTTTCTTAATGATTTCTTCTTGTACTGACTTAGGTACATCTTCGTAGTGGTCAAATACCATCATGAATGTACCACGTCCTTGAGATGCAGAACGAAGAACTGTTGCGTAACCGAACATTTCAGCAAGTGGAACGTAAGCACGAACGATTTGGCTGTTACCGTGTGCTTCCATACCATCTACACGTCCACGACGAGCAGTTACGTGACCCATAACATCACCAAGGTTTTCTTCTGGAACAGTGATTGTTACAAGCATCATTGGCTCAAGGATAGCTGGTTGTGCTGATTTAGCAGCTTCTTTAAGGGCAAGTGAAGCCGCGATCTTGAAGGCAGTTTCAGATGAGTCGACATCATGGTATGAACCATCGTAAAGCTTAGCTTTAACGTCAACCATTGGATAACCTGCAAGAACACCGTTAGCCATAGATTCTACCAAACCTTTTTCAACCGCTGGGATAAATTCACGAGGAACCACACCACCGACGATTGCGTTTTCGAATTCGAATCCTTTACCTTCTTCGTTTGGAGTAAATTCAATCCATACATCACCGAATTGACCTTTACCACCAGACTGACGTTTGAAGAATCCACGTGCTTGAGTAGAAGCACGGAATGTTTCACGGTAAGATACTTGAGGTGCACCTACGTTCGCTTCAACTTTGAACTCACGACGCATACGGTCAACAAGGACGTCAAGGTGAAGTTCACCCATACCAGAGATAACTGTTTCACCAGTTTCAACGTTTGTTTCAACGCGGAACGTTGGATCTTCTTCAGCCAATTTTTGAAGGGCGATACCCATCTTGTCTTGGTCAGCTTTAGATTTAGGCTCAACCATCAATTGGATAACCGGTTCTGGAACGTTGATTGACTCAAGGATGATTTTAGCTTTTTCATCTGTCAATGAGTCACCAGTTGTAGTATCTTTCAAACCAACAGCAGCAGCAATATCACCTGAGTAAACAGTGTCGATTTCTTGACGGCTGTTAGCGTGCATTTGAAGGATACGTCCGATACGCTCACGTTTACCTTTAGAAGTGTTCAATACGTATGAACCTGATTGAAGAACACCAGAGTAAACACGGAAGAATGTCAAACGACCTACAAATGGGTCAGTCATGATCTTGAAGGCAAGAGCTGCAAATGGCTCTTCATCAGATGCTGGACGAGTTTCTTCTTCATCTGTATCTGGGTTAATACCTTTGATCGCTGGGATGTCAAGTGGGCTTGGAAGGTAGTCAATAACCGCATCAAGCATCAATTGAACACCTTTGTTCTTGAAGGCAGAACCACACAATACTGGGAAGAATTCAACGTTGATAGTCGCTTTACGGATACCAGCTTTCAATTCTTCGTTAGTGATTTCTTCACCTTCGAGGTATTTCATCATCAATTCTTCGTCAGTTTCAGCAACTGCTTCAATCAATTTTTCACGGTATTCTTGAGCTTGGTCAAGGTATTCAGCTGGGATGTCTTCTTCAAGGATATCTGTACCAAGGTCGTTAGTATAGATTTCAGCTTTCATCTTGATCAAGTCGATGATACCACGGAAGTCATCTTCAGAACCGATTGGCAATTGGATTGGGTGTGCATTTGCTTGAAGACGATCGTGAAGTGTACTTACTGAGTAAAGGAAGTCAGCCCCGATTTTGTCCATTTTGTTGGCAAATACGATACGTGGAACTCCATACTCAGTTGCTTGACGCCAAACTGTTTCAGTTTGAGGCTCAACACCTGATTGTGAGTCAAGAACGGTAACCGCACCATCCAATACACGAAGAGAACGTTGTACTTCGATTGTGAAGTCCACGTGTCCTGGTGTGTCGATGATGTTTACGCGGTGGTTGTTCCATTGAGCTGTTGTCGCAGCAGATGTGATAGTGATACCACGCTCTTGCTCTTGCTCCATCCAGTCCATTTGTGACGCACCTTCGTGAGTTTCACCGATTTTGTGGATTTTACCAGTGTAGTAAAGAATACGCTCAGTAGTTGTTGTTTTACCAGCATCGACGTGAGCCATGATACCGATATTACGAGTTTTTTCAAGTGAAAATTCGCGTGCCATGAGGTTTGTTTCTCCTATTTATTTTTGATTTCTATTCTATTATAACATGATTTTAATAAAAACGGATAGGCAGGACCTACCCGTTCTCAATGTTTTCATGCTATTGTTGGTTTCAACTTGTAGATTTACAAGTTGAATTGAACTCGGGCTAAAAGCTTGGAAAATAGATAAGCTCTCCTAGAATCTTCGATTCTTCGTCAAGCTTCCTAATTTTCAGTCGCTTTTTTAACGCCCTTAGTATCTTAATCTTACCAACGGAAGTGTGCGAATGCACGGTTAGCTTCAGCCATACGGTGAGTGTCTTCACGTTTCTTAACAGCTGCACCAGTGTTGTTAGCAGCATCCAAGATTTCTTTTGCAAGACGGTCTTGCATTGTGTGTTCACCACGAAGACGAGCGATTGTTACCAACCAACGAAGTCCAAGTGTTGTACGACGTTCTGGACGAACTTCAACTGGGACTTGGTAGTTAGAACCACCAACACGACGTGCACGTACTTCAAGTACAGGCATGATGTTTTCCATAGCTGTTTCAAATACTTCAAGTGCATCGTTTCCAGTAGTTTCTTTGATTTGCTCAAAGGCACCGTAAACGATTGAAGCAGCTGTACCACGTTTACCATCAAGCATAACGCGGTTGATAAGACGAGTAACTAGTTGTGAATTGTAAAGCGGATCTGGCAATACGTCACGTTTTGGAGCTCTATTTTTACGACTCATTTCTCTTTATCCCCTTTCCTTATGCTTTTGGACGTTTAGTACCGTATTTAGAACGGCCTTGTTTACGATCGTTAACACCTGCAGTATCAAGTGCACCACGGACGATATGGTAACGTACCCCTGGAAGGTCTTTTACACGTCCACCACGAAGAAGAACCACGCTGTGCTCTTGCAAGTTGTGTCCAATACCTGGGATGTAGGCAGTAACTTCGATAAGGTTGCTCAAACGTACACGAGCGAATTTACGAAGGGCTGAGTTAGGTTTTTTAGGTGTCATTGTTCCAACACGAGTTGCAACACCACGTTTTTGTGGTGAAGAAACGTTTGTTTGAACTTTTTTATGACTGTTGTAACCAACGTTCAAAGCTGGTGATTTAGATTTTTCTACTTTTGATTTACGCGGTTTGCGAACCAATTGGTTAATTGTAGGCATCTACATTCTCCTGTGTTTTTTTATTTTTGGTGATGATACACTTGGTGACAGCTATCATCTGTGTGTACTTTTGCAACATTTGTCAGCACGTCCCTGTACACTCTTGAGAGACCAAAAGTAAAAAGTACCGTCTATTATTGTAACAAAATTTTCCCTTGGTTGTCAAGATATTTTTCTTTTTTATTGTTAATTTTAGCTCTTTGGTACTTCCTTAGTCTCAATGAAAATCAAAGAGGAAACTAGGAAGCTAGCAGCAGGCTGCTCAAAGCACTGCTTTGAGGTTGTAGATAAAACTGACAAAGTCAGTCACATATATAATCCAAGGTGAAGCTGACGTGATTTGAAGAGATTTTCGAAGAGTATTAGACGAAACAAAAAGGAGGAAACTAAGCCTCCTCAAATTACAAAATTGTTTGATTGAATAATTTTAATTTTAGCACATAATGGTTTTCGAGATATGATAGTATCACAACCAACCAGATTCTTTCGCGATATTAGCTGCCTCTGTTCGATTACCTGCATCTAGTTTTGAAAGAATATTGGTGACATAGTTTCGGACTGTTCCGTTTGATAAATAAAGTTGATCTGCAATTTCTTGGTTAGAGAAACCCTGAGCGACTCCCTTTAAAACTGCGATTTCTTGCTCCGTTAATGGATTGGGATGCGTCATCACCACTTCCATCAATTCAGGCGAATACTCCTTGCGTCCCTCTAGGACGGTGTGCAAGGTTTTCATGAGGTCTGCAATGTTTCTTTCTTTTAATACATAAGCATCTACTCCGGCCTTGACCGCACGTTCAAAATACCCAGGACGCTTGAAGGTCGTCACCACAACCACCTTTGTTTCAAGCTTTTCTGCTCGTATCCACTCCAAGACTTCAAGACCTGTCTTAACAGGCATTTCTACATCAAGGATGGCGATATCTACAGACTCCTTTTCTAATAGTTGGATTGCTTCTTGCCCATTCTTGGCTTGAAGGACAGACTCTACATCTGGTTGAAGCGTGAGCAACTGACACATAGCATCTCGCAACATACTTTGATCTTCTGCGACTAATACTTTCATCTACTTTCTCTCCTTATAAGGTAGTCGAACCTGAACTTCTGTCGGTTGTTTCTGACTAATTACATTTACTTCTCCCGAAAATGGAAGAACACGATCTCGGACTGTATGGAGGTCATCCCCCTTTATAGAAGTAAAGCCACAGCCATCATCTCTCACTGTTAGAATGAGTTCTTTCTCTGTCCGTTCTAATTTTAAGTAGACTTTAGACGCTTTAGCATGTTTGATGATATTGGTCACTAATTCAAGCAATATCATGGAAGCCGTTGACTCCAATTCCTGAGTTAAGCTAGCTGTATCTAGTTGATTAGCTATTTCCACCTCGATTCCAGCAATTTCTAACATCTTTTTCACAGTCTCTAGTTCGGATGTCAAAGTTCTAGACTTAAGATTTTCCACAATGGTTCGCACTTCATTCATGGAATCCTTACTGATCTGGTGAATTTCTTTTAATTCCTTTTCCACCTGTGGATAAGCCTCCATCTGAAATAACTGCAAGGCCAAATCTGTCTTGACACTCAGCATAGCAAAAGTGTGTCCCAAGCTATCATGCAAATCCTGACCGATACGACTGCGTTCATTTTCAGCAAGCAATAGATTTATCTGGGCATTTTGCTTAGCCTGAGCTTCTTTCAAATCCTCCACAATACGAATCCGAACCAAGCCAAAAGTCATTAAATCGATAAAAGTGATAATTCCAAGCAGATAGACTAGAAACTCAACTTCAACTTCCTGAAAAATCAAAAGTTGCCCCACAACAAGGACTTGAGCAAGTAGAAAAGTCCGGACATGTAAAGAATTAAAACTACGTACGCCGAAATGATAAATTAAGAGATTGGCAAGGAAAAAGAAGAACCAGATATAATTTACACCAACAAAGGCGGTATAGCCAGCTACATAAGCTAGCATGATAATCCAAAAGATCCAGGATAAGCGTTGACTCTTGGTGGTTAAAACGCCTAAGTAAGCCAAGATAAATAGAATATCAATCAATAAATGCCAGCTAGGAAGCTCCCCAGTCACTACAGGAACGATGGGAAAAACCATAAAAATCAAACTGGCCCAATACATATAGTCTATGCTTTTCAGTCTTTCAAGCATTAAGTATTCTCCTTATGACCTTGAAGGTAAATGGTCAAACCAAACAAAACTGCTGAAAAAACAAGTAGATAAACTGTAGCTGATAGATTGATGCCATCCTCGTTTAAGAAGGTCTTGAGCAACTCCATCAACTGATAAGTTGGAAGACACTTACCTACTGCTTGCATCCAGTCTGGAAATAAAGAGATGGGCATCCAGAGCCCACCTAAAACAGCCAAGCCTAGATAGAGAAGATTTCCCACTACAGACATCAGCTGACTAGAAGGCAAGAGTGTCAAGGTCAAGCCAAGCGCTACAAAAGCTACACTTCCTACTATCAGTAAGAACGCAGCCCCAATCCAGCTTCCTAGAGGCATATCCACACCTCTGACCAAATGCCCAACTGAGAAAACAACCAGGATTGAGACCAAATAATCAACCATCATACTTGTTATCTTTGATAGATAATATTCTACCATATTTACAGGGGTATGGCGCAATGTTTTCTGCCAGTTGTTGATTTTATCGGTATGTAAGACAGCTGGAAATGAAAACATAGCTGTCGACATCATGGAAAAGGCTGTCATGGAGATGAGGTAGTCGCGCATAAAATTAGCCGGTCCACCTGGTGTGTCCTGGTACATACCTGAAAAGAATAAATAGAAGGCTGTCGGCATCCCTACGGATAACAGATAATAGACTAATTGTCGTTTGGTCAATAGAAATTCTATCTTGTTTAGTGCGATCCATCGTTTCATCTTAGTCATCTCCCTTTTGTGTTTCTTCAAAGATTGTATCCAACAAGCTACGATTATTGACTTCAATTTCTTGAATCCTACATCCTGCTTGCACTAACAGTTGCCAAAAAGCATCCGCTTCACGTGTAACTACTTGCAAAGCATCTTGTTTTTGTACCCAGTTTTCAACCAAGTTAGACTGCTCAACAATTTCCTTGTAAGCTAGAGGAAGGATAAGATGCTTTTCAATCTCCTCACTACGCATAGCTAGAGGTGTTGTATCGCGAATCAACTCTCCCTTATTCAAGACCAAGATTCGGTCCGCTGTATGCTCTACCTCTTCGATATAGTGAGAAGAATAGACAATGGTCACACCATTTTTCTTTAACTGATTGACAATCTCCCAAAAACGTTGGCGGGTTGAGGTATCCATGGACGCAGTTGGCTCATCTAAAAAGACAAGTTTTGGTCGGCCAATCAAGATCATGACAAAAGAGAAAAGACGCTTTTGCCCACCTGACAATTTTTCTGCAAATTGCTCTTTTTGTTGCTTGTCAAACTGCAATAGTTGATCGATCTCCTGGTTACTCAAGGGATTTGGATAAATACTTTGAAAGAAAGCAATCAACTCTTTGATCTTTAATTTCTGAACGATGACATTTTCTTGAGGGAGATAGGATCTTGTGTAGTCTAACTTAGAGCTCGTCACTGGCAAGCCTTGGATGGATACTTGACCGCTTGTGACCAGTTTATCTCCAAGCAGACAGTCCAAGAGTGTGGTCTTCCCAGCACCATTGGGCCCAATCAAGGCGACGCATTCACCTTCAGCTACCTCAAAGGAAATATCCTTCAAAATAGCCTTGCCCTTGATGTTTTTATTTAGGCTTCCTACCTTAATCATGTTCATGATATTCTCCTTTCAACCACTCCTTTCCCATAGGAAAGGCGATAAAAATCATAAATCCTAGTCCCCAGGCACCACGGATGAATTGGTGAAGGAAGGCTTGATCAAACCAACCTGTAAACATTTCTACCAACCATACCACTAGTGATAGTCCAATAAAAAGATAGAGAAACGCTTTTTTCATTTTTCAAACTCCTTTTTCACATCTGAGACTAATTTCAAACCTTCTCGGATAAGCCAGGACATCATTCCAAATCCTGCAAATAGCTCCCAAGGAAAATGATAGAAATCTTCATCCAATCCTGAAAACATGAGATAAGTCATGACTCCTGCTGCAACTAGACTCACTGCGACAATCATTTTATTTTTCATCTCTTCTTCCTCCATTTCATACTTTAATTATAGTCTTTTGAAATTAGCGGGGCTAGATTCTTCTGTCACTAGGAAATATGACAAATGTCATAAAAATTCTGTTCAAAACAAGCAAGATACACTATACAATAAAACACAAGTAGAAAAACTCTAAGGCAGCTTCCTCAAAAGAAATATCAAACCCAATTCACACTATATTGAACACTAATACTTATTTAAAATCAAAAGAGCGGAAATTTTTATCGCACAAAACTCATATATTATAGGCAAAACAAAAAAACTCTTCAATTACTTTCTTAAAAGTTTGTAAGAATTATACAATCTGTTAAATTTTAATTTATGTACCTAAACTACAGTATTCATTGAACAAATTAGGAAACAAAAAAGTATACGCGATCAAAATGAATTACTGAAATTAAAAAAAGAGAGAAGTAAACTAATTCTGGCTCTATAATATTTGTAGTGGGTAAATCCCCTATAGATATTATGGAGCCTATTTTTGTGTAGAAAAAAAGTCCCATATGACCTATAATGAAAAGCAACCAAACCATCATTAGAAAGATTCATATGGAACAATTACATTTTATCACAAAACTACTCGATATTAAAGACCCTAATATCCAGATTCTAGACATCATCAATAAGGATACACTCAAGGAAATCATCGCTAAACTGGATTACAATGCCCCATCTTGTCCTGATTGTGGACATCAAATGAAGAAATATGACTTTCAAAAACCGTCGAAAATTCCTTACCTCGAAACGACTGGTATGCCTACTAGAATCCTCCTGAAAAAGCGTCGATTCAAGTGCTATCATTGCTCGAAAATGATGGTCGCCGAAACCTCTCTCGTCAAGAAGAATCATCAAATTCCTCGTATCATCAACCAAAAGATTGCACAAAAGCTGATTGAAAAGACTTCTATGACCGATATTGCTCATCAGCTGGCTATTTCAACTTCAACTGTCATTCGAAAGCTCAATGATTTCCACTTTAAGCATGATTTTTCTCGTCTTCCTGAGATTATGTCCTGGGACGAGTATGCCTTTACTAAGGGAAAGATGAGTTTCATTGCACAAGATTTTGATAAGCTCAACATTATCACTGTTCTTGAAGGCAGAACACAGGCTGTCATCCGAAATCACTTTCTTCGTTACGATAGAGCAGTCCGATGTCAGGTGAAAATCATTACTATGGATATGTTTAGTCCCTACTATGCCTTAGCTAAACAGCTTTTTCCAAACGCTAAAATCGTGTTGGATCGTTTCCATATTGTCCAACACATGAGCCGTGCTATGAGTCGTGTGCGTGTCCAAATCATGAATCAGTTTCATCGAAAATCCCATGAATACAAGGCTATCAAGCGTTACTGGAAGCTCATTCAACAGGATAGTCGTAAACTCAGCGATAAACGTTTTTATCGCCCTACTTTTCGCATGCACTTGACGAATAAAGAGATTTTAGACAAGCTTTTGAGCTATTCAGAGGACTTGAAACACCACTATCATCTCTACCAGCTCCTGCTTTTTCACTTTCAGAACAAGGAGGCAGACAAATTTTTCGGACTCATTGAGGACAATCTTAAGCTGGTTCATCCTCTTTTTCAGACTGTCTTTAAAACCTTTCTAAAGAACAAAGAGAAAATCGTCAACGCTCTTCAATTTCCTTATTCAAACGCCAAATTAGAAGCGACTAATAATCTCATTAAACTTATCAAACGCAATGCCTTTGGTTTTCGGAACTTTGAAAACTTCAAAAAACGGATTTTCATCGCTCTAAATATCAAAAAAGAAAGGACGAATTTTGTCCTTTCTCGAGCTTAGCTTTTCTTCAACCCACTACAGTTGACAAAGAGCCGTTAAAACAAAAAAGATACGCTTACGTATCTATGTAATGAATCGGGAAGACAGGATTCGAACCTGCGACACCTTGGTCCCAAACCAAGTACTCTACCAAGCTGAGCTACTTCCCGAG